>JBEBJM010000009.1:0-11077 GCA_040079895.1 Nitrospira sp. | reverse complement strand
TATACATCCCACTCCTATCATCATGAAGAAGTTTGCCAGAAAATGGCGCTTCTGTTCCTTTTTCTCTCAGGACAGCGTACTCTTCAGGGGTTAGTTTTGCTTTTATTTCTTCTTCATTCATATGTATTTTGATTTATCATTTAAAAGCTCTCCGAAATTTTTTACGACTTTTTCTAGTTTTGGATTTATAATTAGCTCACAGTATGCGGCGTCTTTGTTTCTTTCGTAATAATCTTTGTGATAATTTTCTGCTACATAAAACTTATCCAAGGGAGTTACTTCTGTAACTATAGGTTTGCCGAGACTGGTTGATTCGTTGAGCTCTCTTATAAAATCCTCCGCGATTTGTTTTTGTTCATCTGTTGTATAAAAAATAACAGACCTGTATTGTGTTCCAACATCTGCGCCTTGTCTGTTCAAAGTGGTTGGATCATGACTTCCAAAGAAAACTGTTAGCAAATCTTTGTAAGATATTTCTTCTGGATCAAACTCCACCTGCGTACATTCTGCATGGCCTGTTCTGCCAGAAGAAACATCATCATAAGTTGGGTTTACAGTTGTTCCACCAGAGTATCCCGGTAAAACAGATGATACGCCTTTTAACATCTTGAAAACTGCTTCTGTACACCAGAAACATCCTCCACCAAAAACAGCGATCTCTTTGTTTTGTTCTATCATTTTTTAAATACCAAAAAGGTATTTTATGACAGCTACTAGTCCAACCCATACAGATTTTAGGACAGGAATAGATGTTGGTACTAAAATAACTAGAACGATTATGAAAATAAAATCTTTACGAATGATTCTGTATACAGTGTAGATTATGAGTAGGGCAAAAAGTCCTGAAACAAAAGGTTGATACTGTGATGGGAAATTATTTAAAAACTGAACATATAACTGCTCGACTTTGGCTGGAGTAAAAGATTTAAAATCAATCAGTGATCCTAGATTTATGTTTATATTAGGCATTTAATTTCTTTATGTTTATATGGATAAAATTATAACACAAAAACTATACAAACCCAGGGAAGAAGTCAGTTTTTATGTTTTTTACCCCCATTTTATTTAGGGTATCTTCAAACGCCGTTACCATAACTCTCGGTCCAGAGATATAAAAAGTACAATTTTTAAAATCTGGGACTTCTTTTTTTATCATATCTGCATTTATAAAACCGACAGTTATGTTTGGCTGTGGGTCGGCTCCAGCTAGGTCGTTTACGGCGTAGATGGTCTTTAAACCTATTTTTTGTTCAGCCTCATCAAAAATGTCTTTGTAAACTATGTCATTTGGTGTGCGGTTTGAAAAAAACAAAACAACTTCCCTTTTTTCATTTCTATCTGTTAAATCTTTTATCATACTTCGAAAAGGTGTAACACCTATTCCTCCGGCTATGAAAACTAACTTTTTGTTTTTATCTTCTGTCATTACAAAATCGCCAGCTAGCTGTGAAGCTACTATTTTATCACCCTGAACAAGTGAGAGTAACTTCTTTTTAAAAGTACTAGAGTTTTCGTATGATTTGATACCAAGTTTTATGTTTTCTTCTGTCGGTGATGAACTGATAGTAAAATATCTTCGGTTTCCTCTGTTGTCTGTGTGTTCTTGTCCCAGTGTCCATTCTAGATATTGTCCAGCCTTGAAATGTAATTTTTGGTCGGACTTCCATATGAACTCATACACATCTTTTGATAGTTTTCTTTTCTCTACTAGGGTCAGTATTAGACGTGCTCTAGGGGAAACTATGTAGGAAAATAGGTTTCCTATAATCAAAGCAAGACCTGGGGTGGAATATAAGATACCAAAATCAAACTGTGCTCCAAAAAATATTCCAACTAAAGCGCCATAAAAAATCTGGAGTTTTTTGCTAGGTGGCGTAGTCAGGGGTTCGGTTAACATAACTGTACCAAAGAAAATAATAGGACCAGATAACAAAGCTAGCTTTATTATTTCAAGAAAACTAGACGGAGAAGAGATATTAAAAATAATAGTGCTTACCAAGCCTGTTACAAAAAAAGCGGAAAATAGTTCGAACCTTCTAACTTTTCTAAGTATTAGAAAACCAAAAATAGAAACAGGCAAAATCATCACAGAGCTTCCTATCCACCAAGCCGTTACCCCACTACCAAAAAGTCCGGCTATAAAAATAGATATAGCTACGGGGTTGAATACGTGTTTTTTGCTTATAGCAAAAACATATTTTGAAAGCATTGATAAAACAGCCACCAGCGCAAAGGCTTTTATGTCTGCTGTAGATTCTATAGGAAAAAGTATTAAAAATAGTATAAGTGAAGTAATAACTGCAGACTCGGCGTTCGTTTGGACATTCAAAATCTTTGCTATGAGCTGGTTGGTTCCATAGCAGATAAATATAGACAATAGAAGAGAGGTTGTTAGACTTATTCCGCTATATGGTAACAGTCCGACGAAACCAAAAGTTATGGCTATAGCACAAAGTATAAAAAGTCCGTACATAACCAGTCTGTACATGGTTATCCCGTTTAAAAAGTTGTCTATATATTTCATATCACACATTATATCACCTTAAGAAAATATTTCTGCTTTAAATCCTTCAGATTTTTTTATTGAGTAGTCAGAATAAAGAATAAGATAGTCAAACTGAAAGTTGCCTAGAAGTTTTTCTGGTTCAACAAAAAACAATCCTGTTGTTAAAATATCAGCGAGCATTGTATTTTCGGCCACAGTCCAAACAGCAGTTATATTTTCTGGTGAAGTCAGTGTTTCTGGGTTTATAACATGATGAAACTTCCCCCATTTTCTTCGGTTTCCAGAGGAGCCACAAAGGCTTTTGTTTGAAAGTTCTGCAACTCCTATGACTTCTGTCTGGTCGTTCGGGTTTTCTAGTCCGACACGGAGAGTTTTTTTCTCTTCATCTCTATACCTCATATCACCACCCGCATCTACACAGTATGTTTTTATTCCTTCATTTTCTATTATTTCTGAAACTATATCTACTAGATAGCCCTTACCACCTGCTCCAAAATCAAGCATTGTTGGTTGGTGTATAGTCAGTATTGGCTTGTCCCATTTCATGACTTCGTCCCAGTCTTTTGGTTTAGATAGAGTTTTTTCTTGGAGTGAATAGTCCGCATCATAACCGGCATCGATCAAAACTTTTCCTATAAGTGGTGTTACAAGACCACCGGTCACGTCGTATATTTTTCTATACGTAGTTATCATCTTGTCTGCATCTTCGGGTAAAGTAAAAGAGCCAGACTCTTTGGACATTTTTGTAACTATGGAGTTTTCTTTAAAACGAGAGTATGTTAGATCAAATATTCTTATTCTTTCTTTTATTTTTTCTAACAAAAGAGACTCCCCATCCTTGGAGAGTTCTTTTGTAATGTCTATTTTCCACGAAGTTCCTATGGCTTCGAACTCAAATCTGAAATGTGACATCAGGTTTATCTTATGCTCTTGCTGTAGCTTTTATTTTTTCTATAGCGTCGTTAAAGCCTTTTGGTGTTAGAGAAGATCCAGATACTTTGTCCAACATTACATCGTCTATTTTTTTACCAGTTACTAGAGTTTTATATCCAGAGATAAACTTTTTCTGGAACTTTGCAGAATCACCTTTTGCGTTAGCGATGACTTGTGAGTCTGTTATAACATCATCTGTTAGTGTTACTTGGACATTTATGCTTTCCGGTCCACTAGGTGCGGCATAGTTTCCAACTGATGAATATACTCCGTTTTTGTATCTAGAAGCCGTCGTTGTTGCTACTGGTGGAGTGTTATCTACTATTGGTAGAGTTGGCACTTCTGAAGGAACAGAGTTACTTTTGTTCGTGTATTTGTATACACCATAACCAACAACAGCTAGCGCTAAAAGAGCAACACCTACTATAACAGCATAATTATTTTTCTGGGATTCTTCCATAACTTTTTATTTTTTACTTTTAATTATTTTTTATTATAACTATTTATTTTTATTTTTCCAATGTCTGTTGTTTGTTTTTTTCTTCCCCTCAAAGGCTTTTTGTAGTTGGTTTGGGACAATGCCGTTTTCTTGTAGTATCTGTTTTAGTGGTTTGCCAGATTTTAGCTCTTGTTTTACTTCATCTGGGTCTAGTCCTAGACTGTTTGCGAGCGAGTTTATCTTTGCAGTAGAGTTCCATCTTCGCATCAGGTGCATACCACTGTCTGTGGTGCTTTGTGTATAAGCAGGAACAGATGATTCTGCGAAATCTGAAGTTTCAGCGAATACGGTACTCGATCCAACCAAAAGCATACCAGCCACGATACTACTACTTGCACCAGCGAAGATAGCTCTTTTTAGTTTTTTATATTTTTTGTTCTTCATATTTTTTTGTAAATAATAATCAAATCATCTACAAAAAAAGTATGTTAATAGTTTCTGGAGGTGTAGATGATTTGTACTTCCACTATACCATACCGGTCTATACCCCTGTATATAGCTGTACTAATTGATAGTAGACATTTTCTGTGTTCTAGTATGTCTTTCCTAGGAGTTTTTACTTGAATACCATCACTCCAGAGTCGAATTTTAGGTCAAAAACGAGTTCTCCTTTTGATGTAAAGTGGTAGCTGTCTACCTGCCCTAACTCTTTTGTAAACTCCCCTTCTTGTGAACCCTCACAATACATAAGTGTCGAGATCATTTTTCCTAAAATAATTTTATTTCCTGTTACCATATATTCTCCACCAACTCCGTTACAATCTGTTGTTGCGGAAAATGTTGCAACATTTTTAAATATTAGTGTAAATGCTTTTGTCTTTGCTGGGGCGACTATTTTACCGTCGTTATATGTTGTGTTAATCCATGTCCATGTTTGCATATTTAGTTTCATTCTTGCAGGATCAGCTTCACCTTCAAAGTTTTGTGCCACTTCTCCAAATTGCATAGTTTTAGGATCAAGCAAAATCCATATGCTTTTTCCAACACTAGGTTGCACACTGAAACTTTCCCCGGCTTTTCTTTCGGCATAGTTAACCACAATAACGTTTGGGGTTTTTGGATTCTGAGATATTTCTGTTGTCTGTGGTGCGATGCGGTCACCTAGAAACAACCCTTCTCCACCTATGTATCCGTCGGCTTTGTTTAAGGCTCCCACTACATAATAAAATGTTCCCGTTCCACCACCGTTTTGGGTTAAAAGGAAAACCACATCTTCTCTACCATCCCCATCTAGATCGTGTTTTATTTCGTTTCCAAAATATCTGGTCGAAATAACAGCAGATGAGTTGGGGATTTCTTCAGTCGAGATTCCCTTTGTTAGCTTAACCTTCCGTTCGTCTATTGTGTATGTTGCGTCGAGATAGTTTTTTGCCGGCTCAGTTGAGACATCTATGGTATTGTCATCTGTTAGTAAAAAATATACTAAATAGACGATGATTCCTATTATTAAAAATCCCAAAACTCCCATCAATACTTTTTTTGTGTTCATATGTATTACACTAAGTTTATATGTGGTATATGACGTGCAACTTATCAAAAAATTACATAAGCTACCCTACCAGTTGTGCACAGTGAGAGCATCTTTTAGCTGAAATAGGTATTTCACTCAAACACTCTGAACATTTTTTTGTTGATGGGTCTGCTGGAGGTTCTTTTTTGGAACGTGCTATGAGTATGTTCATTGGTTTTACTACAAAAAAGAAAACCGCACTAGATACAAGAAGAAAAGAGATTAAAGCATTTAAAAAATGCCCGTACATAAACTGACTGCCGTTTATTATAAAAGTCAGACCTCCAAAATCTGGCACCTTTGCTATGGCTGAAATAAGAGGTGTTAGTAGATCGGAGACCAAAGCGCTAACTATGGTACCGAAAGATGCTCCCACAACAACACCCACTGCTAGGTCTACCACGTTACCCCTAAGTAAAAATTGTTTGAATTCTTTTAGCATATTTTTATTATACTAAAAACCTAAAACTCTAGGAAGAGCGACCAGAAGGATGTCTTTTCCTAGGAAAATATAAATAGCACAAGCGACTCCCTCACCTATCATAACCCCGATTATGAACTTTTTTATGTTTATTTCTAGTGCACCACATACGTAACACATGACATCTGTCGGCGCAAAAGGAAAGAAACTCCAGCTTATAACGATAGGCAGTTCATTTTTTTGTAATATAGAAGTTAGTTTGTTTATTGTTTTTTGGTGATTTTTTCTGAAGTAGTCAGCCAAGCTCAAGTATTCTGAAAAATAATAAATACAAATAGACGAGACCATAACCCCTGCTAGTGTCAGTATGTATGCTGGTATTGGTGGTAAAAATATAAGCCCAAGGATTATAAGATAGGTCACAGGTATAAAAGTAAAACCTCTGATACAGCCAAGAAATAGATAAATCGTACAAATCAAAAGTAGTGGCAGGTCTTTTATGGACGCCACCCAACTCAAGATCATCATACTTTTAAAAAAATATAAGTAGAGTGCACTGACTATAACTAGAAGCCATAAAACAGTTATTTTT
The DNA here is from genome assembly GCA_040079895.1 of Nitrospira sp. Classification (GTDB taxonomy): domain Bacteria; phylum Patescibacteriota; class Minisyncoccia; order Phycocordibacterales; family DATDWN01; genus C7867-006. The sequence continues at coordinate 4,616 of JBEBJM010000009.1, read as the reverse complement.
TTCTTTGCGCTGATTTTTAGCTTATGCATATTCATATTATTATAACAATTATTTCAGATTGTACTATTTTTCCGGAGTAATATAATTAAGTTACATTATGAAACCAGCAAAGATAGTTTCTTTTGAAGAGTTCGACGATCTACGAGGAACCTTAGGTAAAATAGTCTGTACTTCTGGCGGTTTTGATCCTATTCATCCAGGACATGTTTCCTGTATTCATGATTCCCAACAATACGGTGATACAGTCGTTGTTATTGTAAACGGGGATAATTTTCTGAAAAATAAAAAAGGTAAGCCTTTTATGGATCTAAAAACACGTTCTCATATAGTCTCTTATGTTAAAGGGGTGGACTATGTTATACCTTTTGAAATAGAAAATGACCAGACAGTTTGCGTGGCCTTGGAGAAGATAAAACCACATATTTTTACAAAAGGTGGTGATAGGATAGATGAAACTAGTATTCCAGAGTGGAAGATCTGTGAGAAAAATAATATTCAGGTAATATCAGGCGTTGGTCATAAAAAAGACTGGAGTAGTTCTGACTTTTTGCGAGAATGGGGTGAGTTTTGGAAAAATAAATAAAATCTAGTTGAGATAGTTTTGTAACTTTATTCCATTCTATTTTTTTCATAAACACAGTATAGCAAAATATTGACTGGCGGTAGAGTAAAAAATGTTTATTTTGACTTCCTGTCTTTTTGTGGTACCTTTTACCCACTGTGAATAAGAACAACTATCTCAAGATAGGAATTATCTCTACCCTAGTGGTTGTTTTGGCGGTAGTACTGGTTTTTAGATTAAATAACAGTAGAGCATTACCCACACAAAGCGTTGCCACAACCACTCCTTCACAAACAATACTAGAAGAAAATATTAAAAATATTGTAAAGAAGTTTGATTATTTAGAAATTGTTGGAGGATGTGGTCCGCATAGCGAAGGTGTGTGCCTAGATGTTCATTCTGCTCCAAGTCTCGACTCGAAAGTTGTTATGCAACTACGAAAAGGTGTTGTGTTAAAAGTGTCTGAAAAAGTTGTAGACGACACGGGAATAACTTGGTACAAAGTCACTTTTGATTGGTTGCGCTACCCAGAAAGAGTTTTGGGAGATTGGTATATTCAGGAAGATTTAGTCAGGATATTTTCTGATGTTGGTGAAGAGTCTATAGTCTATAAAACAATAGTTGATAATGGACAGCATATTGTTATTGATCTATCTAAACAAAAACTATATGCGTACGATGGAGACGAGTTGTTTATGGAAACCCCTATATCTACGGGATATGAACTTACACCAACACTGGTTGGAACTTTTAGTGTTTACATAAAATCGCCGAGTCGTTATATGCAGGGCCCACAACCTGGAATGGATGACTACTATGATTTAGCTGGTGTGCCGTGGGTTATGTATTTTACTAGTAACGGCGCGGCTATTCACGGTGCTTATTGGCACGATGATTTTGGCAACACACATTCGCATGGTTGTATCAATCTCCCTCCAGAAGCAGCGAGAAAACTTTATGAGTGGGCAGAGCTTGGAACCAAAATAACTGTAAAAAATTAATTTTTCTTACCTATCACCTGAACCCATGGAGTTTCTAGTGTGTCTTTATCTACGGACCAGACAACATCCATATTTAACTTTTTAAAATATTCAACCAACTCACCTAAACTAAAATAACTAAAGAATCTTTCATATTCATAACCATAATGATCTTCTACTTTTACTTCCTCTTCAATTTTATTATCTTTTATATCCTTAACAGCAACATAAAGTAATCCGTCAGCATTTAGTTTATCTTTCATCTTCTCCAAAACCTCAAGAACCTTGTTTTTAGGGATATGCAAAAGAGAAGCTTGGGCAAATATGCCATCAAAACTTTGCTGGATAGTATCTATATCAAACATATCAACAGTCATAAAATCAACTCCGGGATTTTCTCTCTTGGCTATCTCTATCATTTTTTCTGAAAAATCTATACCGAGAACTTTGTAACCTTTTTCAGATATATATTTAGTTTTTATTCCCCCACCACAACCAACATCCAGTATTTTTGAACCTCTTGGAAGTTGTGAAAGAAAATAGTCAGTCCCAGCCACCCACCACGTATCGTTGTTATGATCTTTAACCCAATCTTCAGCTATTTTGTTATAGGTATCCTTTAGATTCATTTTTAAAAACTATACGCTTTTTTGGTTTTTATTCAAATAAAAAAGGGTACCGCACATAGTTGTGCGGTACCCTATGGTACTACCTGACATGAACACGTTCGCGGATGTCAGACAGTTTGTGATCAACAAGGAGGTGGCCATTCTTGAATACGATCGGAAGAAGATTCTCCGTCTCGAGATTCTCCAACCGAACCGTCTTGTACTGACCGTTTTCAATGGCCAGAGCCAGACGACCGGCTTTAGAACGCTTACCATGATCAGTGACTGGGTCTTTCATAACGTCATACCAGACACCGTTCACCTCAACCGCACAACACTTGAAAGCGAACTTCTGCGTGTCACGATCGAGCTTCTGGAGAAGTCCTCCGCCACTACCGAAAGCGAGATTATCGGCTGACCAGCCGGCGTCTTTCAATGCTTCGAGAATGTTTCCAACCGAAACATAGTCGATGCCATCACCTTGGATAAGGCGGACCTTTGGGTTGAGCACCTTGAATCCCTTCGAGTTCACGGTATACCCAAACTTCTCACCAAGAATACTGAGAATTCTCGGCAAAACCTCCAAAGGATCACCGCTATCTGGACGAATGACAAGAACACCATCTCGAGACAAAACTTCCTGACGAAGAATTCCGCCCCAGATGTTCTCGCAAGCGTTGTCGATGTCGTAGCTGTCACTAACCACAGCAACCATTCCAGTTGGATACTTTTCCAACATGTTCCTGTAGGCATCAGCTTCATGGTCTCTTCCCCAAGAAGTGATCGTGCTGTGCTCAGCTGCAGGAATCGAGAAACCTGCCATCCGTTCGTTGTAGAAATTCTTAGCAACGACCAGAGCTTCCATAGTGTCGGTGCCCTTGAAGTTCACAAGGTGTGCGACTCCACCGATACCGGCCGACTCAACGCTCGACGAACCACGGAAACCGAAGTCGTGTAGCTTGAAATCAATTTGCTCAGGGGTTCCAGTTTCTTCCAGATACTGCAGAATCGTCTGCTTCATGAAGAAACTTTGAGTTGCAACGGTTGTTGGATACCAGACCTGCACGAGTAGTGTCTCGATGTAGTTGGTCAACCATGGAACTTCTGGATCCGTGTTAACCACGGTAACCAAAACGTTTGAAACTGGAACTCGGGAACCTTCTCTGACCGCACGGATTTCAATCGGAAGTCTTCCCCCGTGAACCTCAAGGATATGTCTCCACCCAGCCTCATTGAAAACATCAGCTGAACCGAAGTGGTCCTGGAAGAATTCCCGGGCCTCGACGATCTTTTCTTCTGTAACCACGACACCCTCAAGATGTCTCTTGATGATGTACTGAAGTCCGAAGAAAAGAGTCTCTGGATACCTACCACCACGACTCTCGAAGAACGAGAAGATCCGAGTGGTACCGACAGGAGTCTGCTTGTAATGGCTGACCTTGTAACTGTCGGAAAGCATGAGGATGTTGGAGAGGTTGTTCATTGTTTTTTCCTTTGAAGTTTTAGCTGTTAATCTTGAAGACTACGAAGAAAGATTTCTCCTAGATGTTTATGTTCTGGTAGAAGACAGTCAATGAGTCCATCGAAGTCTTGCCACCTGACTTCTGCGAGATCGTCTCCAGCCTTAATTCCACCAAAAATATAAACTGCGGAGAAAAGAGCGGTCATGATCTTGTGTTCAGATTTTCTGTATCTGTGATCATCGATACGTGTCGACGATAGATACTTCACATCTGCAATCTCTATGTCACCAACCTCTTCTCGAGCTTCACGTTTCGCAGAATACTCGAGGCTGTGATCCTTTGGATCAATGAATCCCCCAGGAAATCTCCACTCCTTTTCTCCAGGTTTTCTTCCGACGATGACTTTTCTTTCTGTACTGTGTCGGATAGCAATATCTACAACCTGAAAAGATGTGGGGAAATTCTGCTTCGTACTGGCGTAGATAACACCAGAACGAAAATCTTCAGAATCAATTACCCGACTAGAGACGAGATCCCGAACTTCGGTCCCAGAAGAAACAAAAGGTTTTGGTTCAATGTATTCAGTTCTGTACCTTCCCATATAGAAAGGCAAGAAACTGTCACGTGAACCGTAAAGAGTTGCTTCCATTCCGGAAGAGTTCAACGCGATCAGTTCATCCAGATTGTTTGACCAGGCTTCAAGTGAAGGATGGTCAAGAATCGGACAAATAAGAGCTTCAGGGTATTGAGACTTGATCATTACTGCTCGTGTCTCAAAGTTCATCGGATCGTTCTTGCTCGTCCAACCCCCACTAACACCAACTACGATAAGTAGTTTATCGTTAAGCCTCTTCACAGTATCAAGAAGGTATTTGTGGCCCTCATGAAGCTGTGGAACTTGAAACCGACAAACTACAACGCCAATACGATTTGTTTTTGTCATGATTTTTTCCTTGTTTTGTTAAAGGACTATATATTGTTCTAAGTACACTATATACCTGAG
>JBEBJM010000008.1:0-14679 GCA_040079895.1 Nitrospira sp. | reverse complement strand
CAATATTTCTTCTCTTTTGCTATTACAGCGATTATTTTTGCAACCGCGATATTGACTAGTAACTATTTTGCAAATAAAAGAGTTGTGGACATACGAGGCATACAAGACAAAATCGCAATAGACATCCTTTCTTCTGAAACACAATTCTCCCTACTTGAAGAGTCTTCTTGTAAAGACATCGGCACAGGAACACTTTCAACAGAACTTGGAACTCTCGAAGACAAGCTTTCTTACACAGAAAAAGATAGAGGATCTGATGACGCTGAAGTTCAAACTTTGAAACGATACTACTCCCTACTTGAAATCAAAGATTATCTTTTGATGAATAAAATCAGTGAAAAATGCAAGAAAACTCCCCTATCTATTATTTATTTCTACACATCTGATGACAAATGTTCTGACTGTCAGAAAGAAGGCTACGTCCTAACAAAACTACGAGAAACATACCCAGAACTACGTGTTTACTCTTTTGACTATAACTCCGACCTATCTGCTGTAAAAACGCTTGTAAACATAAACAAGGTAAAAGGTGACCTGCCAGCTATTATTATCAAAGACAAGGCGTATTATGGCTTCCAGAGTATCGAAAATCTAGAAAAAGCTATACCAGAACTTCAAGTGTTGAAAAAGAAAGCGATGGAAAACGCTACTACTACAAAAAAGTAAACTACTCCCCTAGTTTGAAGCCTAGATAAATACCAGCAAAAGCTCCCAGCCCGCTGAAAACAATCCCGCTCATAGAAACCATACTGTCACCCCAAAGTACGGGTATAAAACCACCGACTGTTGATCCAAGAAATATACCAAGCCAAATAAGTTTTTTACGGTCCATATGTTTTATTATAACAGAAGCCCCGAAATGGGGCTTCACTTGAGAAACGTCTTCTAACTTTTGTTGAAGATTGTGTAGGGGTGACCCGCTAGATACAGGACGAAATCGACCAACAAGACAACAGCGAGGCAGACGACGCCGAAGCCCAGGACCCTGACGACGATCCAAATGAGATCATGATACATACTGACATCCTCCAATCTGATAAGATGTTATCATAAAAATATAGTCATCTCAATCCTTAGGTGTTGGAGCCACTTTGTCAGAATCTCACGCGTCGCAAAGCTCATCTTATTGCAAATATTTTTCTTGTCAGAATTTCTCCTTCGCCTCTCACCTCGTCGTCACTCGACTCGGGCTAGGCACCCCCTCGTCTGTTTTGTCTGGTGACAAAACATGACTGCGGTGTTCGAATCTGAACACAAAGCCATGCAGATGGCTTTGCTCAAGTGGCTGATACAAAAAATCCCCAGCAGGGGATTTTTTTGGAGCCACTTGTCAGATTCGAACTGACGACCTGCCGTTTACAAAACGGCTGCTCTAGCCAACTGAGCTAAAGTGGCAAAAACAGAACCTTATAAATCTAGCATCTCTAGAACTTTTTTTCAACCGCCTTGTCTTCTGAAAGTTGCTCTAGGAAAAACGATACTGCACCGTTAGATCGAAGAACTCTTCGTCCATGAAACTGACTTCCAGCGCTGTAGTATTTCTTTGAAACATAATCCTTCATCTTTATTAAAACCTCATACAAAAATGAAGGAAGAAACTCAAAAACAAATATGTTAGCGATCTTCTTGTATCTGTTATATTTGAAAACCGAAAGCTCGATTAACTTGTGTATCTTTTCATCCCCTTTCATAAAAATACCCGAAAGAAAATGTATTTTATTAAACTTGATCTCAAAAAACTTTGAGCCAAGCATAATACATATACCAACCATAGAAACAAAAAATAGTGTTATTGTCATGTTTTTATTGAGAAACAGAGTATCGCACAAAACGTGAGATTTCTATATTTTCGCCAAACTTCTGAACTGCACCCTCTATTAGGTTTTGGATTGTAACTTCTGGATTTTTAATAAATGCCTGGTTTAACAAAACTCGATCGTTCCAGTATGCTGAAAGTTTACCTTCTAGGATTTTTGCTTTCATATCCTCTGGTTTACCTTCAACCTCTTTCATAAACATCTCTGTTGCAAGAGCGTTTGAGTGTTCGTCTATATCTGCTCGTTTTAGAAACTGTGGATTTGTGGCTGTTATATGCATAGCGATATCACGAGCCATCTTTTTGAACTCTTCGTTGTTAGCCACGAAATCCGTCTCACACAAAAGCTCAAGCATCGTGCCCACAGTGCCTGTAGAGTGCATATATGCCTCTACACGACCTGCATTTAGTGTTCTCTCGCCTTTCTTTAGAGCAACATCGGCACTTTTCTTTTGGAGTAGCATAATAGCTTTCTCCATATCACCCCCAACTTCTTCGAGGGCTTTTTTACATTGCATGATAGATATGCCTGTCTTATCACGCAACTGTTTTATTGTTTCAGTTGTTATGTCCATATGTAAATGAATTATTAAGCAGTAGCAGTAGGTCGTTTTAGTTGACCAGCTTTGTAAGCACTTGCGATTTTTTCTAGGAAGAAAGTGATGCTTGTTTTTGATGCATCGTTCCCAGGGATTGGGAAATCAACTTCTCTTAGGTTGTTATCTGTTCCACAAAGAGCAATAACTGGAATACCCATTTTCTGTGCTTCTTTTACAGCGATTGACTCTTTTTTAGCGTCCACAATGAAAACCGCTTGTGGGAGATTTTTCATAACTGATAGACCAAAGAAAAACTCTTTTAGTTTGTTTATCTCTCGATCAATCAAAAGTCGTTCTTTCTTTGTGTACTTTGCTAGTTCTCCTTTTTCTCTTTGAGATGTAAGAGTCTCGAGCTTTTCAACTCGTCTCTTTATTTCTGGGAAGTTAGTCAAAGTTCCTCCGATAAAACGTCCAGCGACGTAAGGCATGTTGATTGACTCTGCAACAGAAGTCACAGAACTCTTTGCCTCGTTCTTGCCACTGACAAATAGAATTGTAGCATTTTTAGATGCCAAAGTCTCAATAAATTCAAGAGCACTGTGGAGAGCTTCTGATGTCTTTTCTAGGTCAAAAATCTCGATTTTGTTCTTTACTCCGAAAATAAATGGCTTTGTTGATGGATGTCGTCTTGATTTTACGAAACCAAAGTGAGCCCCAGCGGAAAAAAGGGCTTCGACATTGGCGTTATTAGAATTGTCTGTTTTTGTCATATGTAGGGGTTAGTCTAGCAAAAAGCTCCCATTTACGCAACCTTATTTTTGTATACAGAAAGAGGGTCGACGCAATGTCGACCCTCACTCACCATTTTCAGGAAACGGTGGCAAAAGTGATCCTACACAGTTGGCATGAGATCCTTTCGGACCTCTTCGATTAGGGCATTGGCCTTATCGAAGTGAGACCGAGCGGCCTCATCTTCTACATCACTCCAACTTGAGTGGTACAGAAGACTTCCGCTGATCTTTCTATAATGCATGGTCTCCCATGCATTATCGGAGGCTCTACACGCCTCCCTAAATGCCATCCGCTTCTCTTCGGTGGCTTTCCACCGAAGAGAAAACGAGCGGAGGCCTTCGAGGACCTCCCTCTCGTAGTATGGTTTCACATTCGTGGACCCTACCACGAATGGGATAAGTTGGGGCACCATTTTTAGTGCCCCGACAATCCGATACATGGCTTCTTCAGCCATGTCCTCCTCGAATTCCTTGAGTCGGTCTTCGGCCTCCCTAAGAAGGCCGGAACCGATCAGGTAGATCGATTCGAGTTCTAACATATACTTTCCCAGATGCACGTCGTACGCATATCGCAACATTGTTCTTCTCCTCGCGAGAACCCTTAAGTTCTCAGTGATCTTTGTGTCAGTTCCCAGTACGGGCTTACGGAAGTGGACATGTGTGCCTCACCTCACTGACAATAGGACCTCAGTGCCTCAATCGGCCTTTCGAGGATGAATAGGTGTGCGTCTTTCAGAGAAGTAAACGGTAGGTTCACCTTTTCTTTCTGAAGAGCAAATAAAGTAGGTTTTTAAGTTTAACCATCACTATTTGCTCTTCAGAAATGTTGAACGACAAGGAACTTATCTAGATGTAGTATACCATACTTAGTTGTCATTTGTCAAGTACAAAAATAACCACGTAAATAGGGTTATTTTGATTATTCCTCAATATCTCCTCCAACCACTTCTTTCCCGTCAAAACCCTCCATGGACTCCAAAACTGGCTCTATTCCTCCGGCTAGAATCTTCTCTATATTGTGCCAAGACTGCTTTATTCTATGGTCTGTTATGCGGTCCTGAAGGATGTTATACGTTCGGATCTTCTCTGACCTGTCAGCTGTTCCGATCTGGCTTTTTCTGTCTGCAGAGTATTTAGCTGATTCCTCTTCCTCTTTTTTAGCCTCCAGTTTAGCTATCAAAATACTCATAGCCATTTCTTTGTTTTTAAGTTGGTTTCTTTGTGAAGTCGAGCGAACGTCTATACCAGTTGGTTTGTGGATAATACGCACAGCAGTTTCAACTTTGTTAACGTTTTGACCACCAGCACCACCTGAACGTGATGTTTCTATTTCGAGATCTGTTGGTTTGATTTCTATACTTGTTTTCTTTCTAACGGGAAGAACCGCGACAGTTGCAGTTGATGTATGAACTCTCCCCAACTTCTCAGTAGCAGGAATTCTCTGAACTCTATGAACGCCTGTCTCAAAACGTAATTTTTTATAAACGTCTTTACCGCGTATTTCAAAAGAAGCTTCTTTGTATCCACCAACAGCTGAGCGAGATTCATCTACAGTACTAACTGACCAGCCCTGATTTTCAGCGTATCTTGTATACATATGAGCCAAATCTTCAGCAAAAATAGAAGCTTCTTCTCCTCCAGCACCAGCACGAACTTCAAGGATAACTTCGTTCGGAAACTCCTCTTCTTTTTCTTCCTCCTTCAGTATTTCATCCATTTGAGCCAAGATTGCATCTTTTTGAGATTTCAGATTTTCGATTTCTGACTTCGCTAAATCAGCAAGGGATGAATCCCCCTCTATCATACTTTTTGTTTCTTCTTCTTGTTTGGAAAGTCTTTGGTACTCTTGAGCAAGATAAGAAGTTTTTGGGTTTTGTATATATTTTTCTAAATCCATAATAGATAGAATAATGAATTAAGAATTATGAATAAAGAATAACACAAAAAGGCAAAAAACTTTTTGTCTTAATTCATAATTCATTATTCTTGATTCAGCAAAAAAGAAAGCTTACGCTTTCTTGTTTGCTTTTGCAACTCGAGATTTGAACTTCTCTGCACGTCCTGCAGTATCCAGAGTCTTCTCATTTCCAGTATAAAAAGGGTGTGAAGCAGAAGAAACTTCAAGTCTGTATAGAGGATATTCCTTACCGTCTTTTGCTTTACCTTTTTCTGTAGTATTTACAGTAGACGAAATAATAAACTCGGCGTCGTTTGAGTTGTCGATAAATAGTACTGGTCTATAGTTTTTTGGGTGTATGTCTTTTTTCATTGCGTTTTTTGTGCCCTAGTACAGTACCAAAAAAGCTATATTTTTGCAAGAAAAGCAAAAGTAGCCCTAGGATAGAAAACTGCCTCTTAGGGTTTTACTACTAAAATAGACAGCAAAAACAGAGAGTGTCGAAAGTATCACGTTTACCAAGAAAAACAGTCTTGTAAAAGGTTCGTTGTAAGAAATAACCATCTCTTTACCAAAGAAAATAAGTGCCACTATGGATATGACAAAATCTAGGAACAAAATCGGTTTAGATTTTGGATTTGTAAGACCGGCAAATATAGCCAAAACAATAACAACTAGCACAGAGAAAAAAGCCGAAACAGGTAACTCATTTTTTACAAAAGGAGTCATAACGAGCATAATCAAAGCTATTGATATATAAATATTTCTAATATTATCACCATAATAATGCATAACTCTTAGTTCTTTTTGCATATTTTTTAGTCTTATATTGTATATTTTTTCACTAGGTTCCATAAAAAAATTATACCACAAAATAAACTCTACCTTCTAGATACGCCGTATTGTTGTAGATAATCTATGTCACTTTGAATACTAGCTTTCAGCTTCATAACGCTTCTTCCATAAGAACAGTTTGAACCGCCTGTTCCATAGTATCTACATGCCGCTTTTATTTCTCCACTATATGTTCCGCTTCCAGCACCGAGATCACTCAAATACATAGCTGATGCAGTAAAAGCATCTTCTGGACTCCAAGGGTTGGCTTCGTGACCCAAACTAGATTTCAAACGGTCTTCTAGAAGTGCCCAAGTAGAAGGTATAAACTGTGCTGGCCCCATAGCTCCACCGTAACCACCAGCTGATGGAATAGGACAAGAAACAACCGTTTTAAAAGCATTGAAACCTAGACGACCAGTGATTTCCAAAAATGGTTTAACGTCTCTGGTCGGCTTCATTAGGTTTGGCCACACTCTACCACTATCCACGTTGACGCCAGCACCAGTTGTACCGTCTGTTAGATAACATTTACCAACGTTTGCACCAAGGTTACTTTCTTGGGTCAAAATAGCCAGAACAAAAGCTGGGGTTACTCCTGTTTTTGTAGAAGCTTCTTGTGCATATACCAAAGCCGTACCAAAAGGAATAGCCACACTACCTCCAGCAAGTTTGAAGAGTTTTGCTTTTATTTCCGCGGCCTTTGCTTGTCTATCAGCCAAAACCTGTGCATAAGTTTTCTCTTGAGTTTTATTAACTTTTATTAGGTATTCTTTTTCTTTTTCATCCGCTTCAACCTGCTTTTTATCCGCTTCGGCTGACGCTCTTGTATCAGCCTCTTTGTCTTTTTGTTTATCCAGCGCCGCTTTCTCTTTTTCTGTTAAATCTTTTGTTGCGCGTATTTCCACAAACAAATCAGCCAAAGATTTGTTGACCGACTGAAAAGTATCAACATCACTGAAAAAATCTGATATATCTTTGTTACCCAAAACAACCTCTGGAAGACTAAAAGAGTCTAGTTCGTTTGTTTTTCGCAAAAGTTGAGACAGAGAATCGTGTCCGTCGTTTATCTTTTCTTCCAGAGTCTGTATGTGTATATCTTTTTGAGCTATATCTTTTTCTATTTGGGCAATAGCTATATTTTTCTTTTTTATAAAAGCTTGAGCCTTTTTTATTTTTGCGCTTAGTGTCGCTGCTTCTTGCTGGAGAGACGCTGTGTTTGCTTTACTGCTATCTAGTATAGCCTGCCATTTTGCAATATCTGCCTCTGTTTGGGCCAACTCCTCTCTCCATTGAGCTTCTTGTTCTTCTTGTGTCAAAGCAAAAAGACCACCGGAATGGCTAAAAAAAGAAAGACCAACAACAAAAAACAAAAGAAGAAACTTCTTAAATCTCATACTTCCTAATAATACCATAACCACCTGCCACAAAAAACAGGGCGAACCCTGTTTTTTGCTTATTCTGCTTCTGCTCCACCCTCCTCTTCTTTCTTACCTTTCTTTTCTACTTCTATAGATGACAGGTCAATTGGAGCTGACTCCTCTACTTCTTCTTTTGGTCTTGTTGCTGACGCGACAACTTCTGTAGCAGACTCAACTAGACTAACACCTGCTGGAAGTTTTAGGTCTGAAGCTGTAATCTGACTATCAAAATCAACAAGTGCTGAAATATCTACTTCAATGTTGTGTGGAATATGCTGTGGATCTGCTGAAACTTTCAAATCGTGTAGAGCTTTTACTAGAATACCGCCAAGGTCTTTTACTGCAGGAGAAACACCAACGAACTCTAGAGGTACAGAAACTTCTAGTTTCTTTCCTTTTTCGAAAACATAGAAATCAGCGTGTCGTGGTATGTCAGAAACAGGATCAATATCCACAGCGTGGATTAGTGTATCAAAAGCACCCTCTGGACTCTTTATTGTTACCACTCCAGACTCACCAGCAGACTTCCAAACCTTTATAAAGTCCTTTTGTGTAAGGGTAATAGGTGTAGATTCTGTCTTTTTACCATAAAAAACAGCTGGCATTTTGCCCTCTTTTCGCAAATCCATTAGATTTGCCCCCTTATTTCTCTTTACGGCTTCTAGTGTAAACATTCCGCTAGTATAGACGAAAGCTAAATGAAAATCAAGTGGCTAAGTAAGTAAATATAGGCATCTTGTAAATAAACATCTTTTTTGAAACTTCGCAGGCGATTTAGAAAACAAAGACGAAGGCGTAGTAAGACTGGAGCACTGTTTGAGGAGAGGTAATCCTCCCGAGTTTGCGGGAAGGCTACGAGCCGAGTCTATTGTTTTCTTAGAGCGCCGAGGTAAGCAAAAAGTCAGCAGACTTTTATGCGGTTTCAAAAAAGATGTTTATTTAACAGGAAGCTTGAGAACTTCTACCTTTTTACTATATGCGCATTTAGATATTCTTTTGTACCGCCTACTTTTTTGCCTGGGTTAAAGATGTTGTGTGGGTCAAAAATCTCTTTTGTTTTTTTGAAAAGCTCCAACACTTCTGCGCTGAACATTTTGTTTAGATATGGTGTTCGGATGATACCGTCGTTATGTTCTGCTGTTATAGATCCACCAAACTCCCCAACCAAATCGTAAAACTTTTCTGAAACTGTTAGGATTTTGGCTCTTTCGGACTCTTTTGTGAAATCCATAAGAGGAATAATGTGAAAGTTCCCGTTGCCTGCGTGACCAGCTATGTTGGCATCTATCCCGCTATCTTTTAGTATTTTTAACGCTCTCGGTAGAAACTCCGGAACTCTATCTGGTGATACACAAAAATCATCTATAAAAGGTGCAGTTCTTTTGTCGCCCATATGCTCACGAAGCAAACTGAAAGATTCTCGGCGCATAACCCAAAACTTGTTTTCTTCTGAATCTTTTTCTATAACTCGATGCCAGATTTTAAATGGTTTTATTGCACTAACCACTTTTTCTACTTTGGCTTTGACTTCTTCTTCTGTGTTTTCAGATATTTCAACGAGAATTATAAGTTTCGGCATACCCATCATCTCTACTCCTATAAGTGCTTCAGGAATAAACTGCATAACAAAAGGCAGAAAACCGCTCCCAGCCCTCTTTGCTATTGCCGGCATAAAGCGAATACCAAGTTTCAAAGTATCCTCATCAAAAGTCTCCAAACTCTCTGGCTCAAAAGGCAGGATAGCTTTTACCACCTGTGGCAGTTCATCCCAAGATTTGAAAAACAAGGCAACTAGATCGTGATGTTTTTTCTCTTGTACCAGTCGTAGCTTTGCCTGTGTGACGATGCCCAAAGTCCCTTGAGAGCCCACTATTAGCCTGTTCATATCAAAAACCTCCTCCCCTTCTTTATTTTTATTTAAAACATTCCAAAGATAATATCCGGCAGAGTTTTTGGAAACTTTTGGTTTGGCTTTTTCTAAGACCTCTTTATTTTCTTCGACGAGATTATAAACTTTTTTATATATCTCACCCTCAAAATCACCTTGAGATATTTTTGCTTGAAGCTCTGTCTTATTCAAAGGTTTGACTATGTATTCGTTCCCGTCAGCAAAAACGACTTTTGTCTCCAAAATAAAGTTTTCCATTTTGCCATAACGTAGAGTTCTCTCACCTGCACAGTTGTTGGAAATCATACCACCTAGAGCACAGAGGTTTTTCGAAGCTGGAAAACAAGGCAAGATCATATTTGAGCTCAAAGTCTTTTTTTCAAAATCCCTGTAATAAACTCCGGGCTCTGTAACAATACTTTCTCCATCAACCTCACCTAGATGGTTCATATGCTTTGTCACATCAGCCACAATAGACTCCGTAAGTGACCCTCCTGACATACATGTTCCAGCGGAACGTGCAGTAAAAGAAAGATTTGGATTATCTTTTTTATTCTCTGCGACAAACTTTACTAGTTTTTTTATATCATCTACGTTTTTTGGAAAAACAACCACTTCTGGCTTCACCTCAAGCAAACTGGCGTCGTGACTGTATGTTTCTAGAGTTTTTTCATCTTCAAATACCTCACCCTCCAAAAAACTTTTCAAATTATTTTCTATTTCTTTACTATCTAGTTTCATATTTATAAGTATACCAAATTTTTTTATATAAAATACAAAATCCCCCGAACTCACATCGTGCGAGTTCGGGGGGGTGTTAGAGAAAGAGTTCTAGAGTGAGACCGCCTCACGAAGACCATCCGTTGAGCCAGAGAAGTCTACACCCGCCAGGTTCACCAACCTCCCGTTGTCTTCGGGATGCGAGTACATAATAAGCACCCCACCATTGGCATCGCGAGAGCCCGTGCAGATAGTAGCACCTATCAGATCTAGATTTTTGCCTGTATCGGCGGAATACTTCATTTCCAGAAGCATTCGCTCGAGAAGAGTCACACCGATCCTCCCAGACATATCAGCATCCCGAGTAGATCTGCCGATGTGGGTTATGTCTGGTTCGTCACCGGCTCGCACCCACACAGCGTAGCTCGCTGTTGTTGTCCGGGCGTTGAACGTGACGAATGCGTCCAAACCTACTTCCTCACACTCTCTGCGTACCCACACCTTGAACTTCTCTTGCATCGCTGCGAGAGTCTGGTTCATCGTCAGCCCTTTGAGAATGAAGATGGGTCTCCACTCGCCATCGCTTGGCTTGGGTGGGATCACTACATCGGTAAAGTCCGCCGAAACGTCGAAATGGTCGAGATAAAACTTCTCCCACTCGAGACGAATGTCAGCGAATGGATCGGGGTTGAGAACGATCCCGAACACCTCTACGAGCTTGGCCTGTAGAAACGCTTTCTTGCTGAGCAAGTTCTGAACCTGCTCAAACGAAAGCTTGCCCAACACCACCATGATGATGTGGGTCAAGTCGATCAACATCTCCAAGGTCGGCTTTTTCTTTGCCGAGTTCTGTCCTGGTCTAGCCATTCTATCCCTCTTTCCTCTGTTAAATAGGTTGGCGTGGCGCCTTCCTTTCTACTAATAGTTATACACTCTTTAGTGTACCATGTCAATAGTTTTATAAAATGTTCAAAATAAACATCCGCTAAGTAAGTTTAAACTTTCATAATCTGGATGCAGTTCTAGGCGGAAAGGTGAATAGGCGAGGAGGCGTACTCGTTGTACGGTGACGAGAATATTTACCTTTCCAACAACGAAATGCGCCAGATTTGAAAGTTTTATAAATTGTTAAATAATCGCAGTTTCCACTCTACAACATCCTGCACAGCCTTTACTGATGGTTTCAAAAACTTGTAAGGTGCGACTTCGTCTGGGTTTTCGGCAAAACCTTTCATTACACCCTGTTTATATGCTACACGTATCTCTGTGTTTATGTGAACGACAGACACGCCGTTTGCTATAGCTTGTCTAAAATCGTCCTCTGAGTTTCCTGATCCTCCGTGCAAAACTAGAGGAACGCCTGTACTAAGAGAAATAGCTTTTATTCTTTCTATGTTTAGTTTTGGATCCACCCCACCACGAAGCATCCCATGAAAGTTCCCCACTGCTGGAGCAAGCATGTCTAGACCAGTTAGATCAACGAACTCTTTTGCTTTGGCTGGATCTGTTAGAGAACTCTCGTCCAACATCACACCCTCTGGTATTTCGTCCAAGATTTTAGAAGACTGACCTATGAAACCCAGCTCCCCTTCAACCAAAACTTCTCGTCCGCAGTTTCGTGCGTATTCGACACATTGTTTTGCGAGTTTTACATTTTCCTCAAAAGAAAGTTTTGCTCCATCGATAATCACAGAGTCAAAACCTGCGTCTATTGCCTCTTTTACTCTATCAAAAGAATAAGTGTGATCTGCGTTTAGATAAACTGGATAGTCAAACTCGTCGCGAAGACTTTTTACTAAACTAGCAACCTGTTTTACACCTATGAAATCACGCTCGCCTTCTGAAACTCCTAGGAGGACTGGAACATCGAGCGACTGGGCTGCGCGAAACACTCCCCAAAGACCTTCTATGTTAGAAATATTAAAATGACCTACGGCTACTTTTTTCTCCCGTGCTTCCGCGACGGATTGTCTCAATGTTTTCATATGGGTTAAATTATAACATACTTATTTTAGAACATTGCACAGGAAATTAGAAAACAACGACGAACGAGAAGAAGCCCGAAGCATTGTTTGAGCACAGGTAGTCCTGGCGAGTTTTGCGAGAGGGCTCTGGAGTGAGGACGATTGTTTTCTTGATTTCCGAGCAAAGCAAAAACTCACCAGAGTTTTATGCGGGTTCTAAAATAAGTATGTTATAATATTTTTATGACACAAACAGATATTCTCGCCATAGGCGACATAACAACGGATGCTTTTATTAGATTGAAAGACGCAGAGGTGCATTGTGATGTAGATAAAGAAAATTGTGAGTTGTGTGTAGCTTTCGGACAAAAAATACCTTTTGAATCAGTAGAGGTGGTAAAAGCTGTGGGTAACAGTGCTAACGCAGCTGTGTCCGCTACTAGACTCGGACTGAACTCTGCACTACTGGCATACGTTGGAGACGACCAAAACGGCAAAGACGACATAGAAGAACTGAAAAAAAATAATGTTGATGTTCAGTACGTCCGAACAGAAGCTGGTAAACACACTAACTACCACTATGTTCTATGGTACGACGTAGATAGAACTATTCTCGTTAAACACGATACTTTTTCATACACTATGGAAGGCGTATCTGCTCCAAAATGGATATATCTTTCTTCCCTTGGAGAAAGCTCTCTTGATTTTCATATGGAAATAGCTGATTTTCTAGATAAAAATCCTGAAACTAAACTAGCTTTCCAACCTGGAACATTTCAAATAAAAATCGGAAAAGAAAAACTAGATAAAATATACAAACATACAGATATATTTTTCTGCAACGTAGAAGAAGCTCAATCTATTTTGGGAGAAAAGTCTCGAGACTTACCTACCCTGATGAAAGAAATGAAAAATCTTGGTCCAGAGACAGTGGTGATAACAGACGGTATAAACGGTGCATACGCATATGACGGAGTGAGCTCTTGGTTTATGCCAGTTTACCCACACACACCTGCTGAACGCACAGGAGCAGGTGACGCTTTTGCATCAACAGTTGTTTCTATGATTATAAAAGGTAAAACTTTGCCGGAGGCCCTAACCTACGCGCCTATAAACTCAATGTCTGTCACCCAACAAATCGGCGCACAAAAAGGCTTACTTACTTTGGAAAAAATCGAGGAATACATCGCAAAAGCTCCAGAAGACTACAAACCTAGAAATATATAGTTTTGACCTGATATTTTTATTCTGATAAGATTTTCACAGAACAATATTTTGTGGGAAGGGGTAAATCTGATGCTAGAGAAAATCAACGCGGCTGTTCGTGAAATCGTAGGGCAGGAAGAGTTCAGACCAACGGCTTTCTACAACGAGAGTCTGGACGAGCTTCGCGTCGTCGTTGCCGACTGTAGCGTGACGGAAGTTCCTATCACGCCATACATCAGCCTCCTTGAAAGAACTCACCCAGAGGACGGACAACTGTCGCACGTCGGATTCTGTGTGCACAGAGCAAGTTTTTTTCGTGGAGAGAGTGAGTCGTCTCTCGTCAGAATCGAAGACGTGCTGATCCGCCTTTCGAAGATTGACTCAAGAGCACTTCTTGCCATACTCGATGTGGCGGTACCACTCCTCAATAACAACGACCTGACCGAAGTCGAGTTCCCGAAGAAACAACTCTGACGCGTGGGTGGTGTACTAGTACACCACCCATTATTTTTTTATATAAAAGCGAAGGCGCGGTGGTTAACCGCGCCATGATCACAAAAACGTTATACTCCCGGAAATAAACTGATTGAGTGGTATACGTCTAGTATCTCTTCCATTACCACTAATCGACTCGACGACGAGCCTTTCGCTGTCTTCAATGACCTCCAACACTGTGTAAACTTCGGCGGTGTAAAAGAGACAGAGCGCTCTGAACTTGGTCCCTGGAACAATGTTGGGCATATTCCAGTCAGAAATCTTGGTAAACCTGGGTCCGGAGTGTACACCCTCCACCACATCTTCATTGAACGTACCGACAGATCTCACACAGATTCGTTCTTCTCCTGAAGTGTAGAGGGGATAATAGACAACACAACAATCTTTAGTGTCCTTGTTAACACCAACTCCGTTGACGAAGTACAACTTCCCTTCGAAGTGCCGGTAGATTCCCGGCGTAACTTCCTGAACACGGTCGCTCATTGGCGCCTCCCGCTAAACAGGTTAGCACACTGAAAAAATATTACAATTAGTATTTTGTTTTTATCGCCTTCTCGTAGCAGTAAAAAATACCGCCTAACAAAAATATAAGGACAAAAGAGTTATTACTTATTCTATTGATCAGATTAGCTTCTTTCTCTGCTCTAGCATTATCTGGGACATAACATTTATCTATAACGAGCCACACTGGAGCATGGTTACTACAATATATATATTGACCTTTTTCACCAAGATTATACTTATTACTTACATATGACTGTATTCCAAATAAAATATTGTTTATAAATATTGACGATACAAACATTAATACTAGACTCAACATCACCAATCTAATTCCAAATGAATCGCTACTCTTGCGGTTTACCAAAAAGTAGTAAACGGAAGTCAAGAATACCACTGCAAGTACCCATGGCAAAAATTGGGCTAAAATTATAGAACTAAACAAATAAAGACTAGCTAAGCAGAGAATAAGCACTGATATATTTTTAATTTTTGAATTTAATTCGAGACGTCTTAAATAGAGCTTAAAATTATTTTTCATTTTATATAGATTATTGAACAGTATTTTTCCTCTTAAAAATCTTCTTCACCGAATCCACAATAGCAC
>JBEBJM010000007.1:0-15429 GCA_040079895.1 Nitrospira sp. | reverse complement strand
ATATTGTTAACCAAATCTCGAAGGTTTGAAACTAGACTGTTAACGTTTCCTAGGTTTTGTGCTGATGCCAAAACAGGACCTAGAACCAAAGCTGAATAAATAACTTTTTTCATATTTTTTATTAATAAATAATAATGTTTAATCCTCTAATTATAATACAAAAAACAATATGTAACAATGAAAATGTGGATAATTAGCCGTTGTTAGGGTTTCCTGGCAAAGCATCACCTTGGAAATCTGGAAACTGAACATTCGGACTGTTTTGAGAGTTTGGAACGACCTGCATATTGTTTATACCTGGTATTTGTCTACCTTGTAGTTGTTGGTAGTTGTTCTGAACTGGGATACCGAATATGTTACCTACAACGCCAATAATTCCGTTTATAGCAAGGAAAACGAACAGAGCTATAACTCCCCAAATCATTTTTTTCTTTCCATCCTCTCTGGTTTTTTCATTACCAGCATCTTTCAAGATAAATTGAGACAGTCCCCAGAAGAAATATATAAGACACAGCCCGTAAAGCACAGGTACTGTTTGATCCATCAGATCTCTGATATCAATCAATAATTTTTTTAGACCATCCAAAGCTGCAAAAGATATCGTTGGTAAAAGTGAAACAGTTGCTATTAAACCATATTTTATTTCTTTATTTTTCATATATTTATTTAATGTACTGGTAATAATATAGTGTTTTCGTTCGGAACACTACTACCTATCTCCAAATCATTTGATACCAAACCCACTATAGCTCTCCATGAGAGGAGTATAAAAAGAGCTAAAGTGCCCCAAATCATATATTTTTTACCATTTGCTATTTCTTCTGGTTTGTTGGAGTTCAAAATAAACTTTGAAAGCCCCCAGAAAAAAACTAGAAAGGCTGCGGTAGAAAGCATAGGTATAACAATCCAAACTATACTAGTTACCTCATCCACGACGGTTTTAAAGTTTGTACCAGCTCCACCCAAAGAAAAACTTTGAGCAGAAGTGAGAGTTGGGAGAAATGTTGATATGATCGCGTAATATATTTTTGTATATTTTTTCATCTTTTTATATTACGGGACTAGTAAACTACTGACAGTGTTTTGGACAACGGTAGAAATACCAACAGCCCCCAGAAGTATTCCCGCTCCTATAAGCGCCCAGAGAAGGTTGTTTTTTGCGTCTTTTATGGCGTTTGGGTTTCCTTGGGCCATAACGAACTGAAAACCGGCCCAGATAATCCAACAAACTATAGCCACAGCTGCAACAGGCATAACAACCTTTTCCAAAAGGGTTTTGAGGACACTTATAAGGTTATCCCCTGCGTTAGTCGGATTAGGAATATATATATCTATGTCGTTTTGGGTTGGGGCTGGAGTTGAAGTGTGACTTGGAATAGGTTTAATTTCTCCAGGGTTTATACCATTTTGAGCAGTGGTAACAAATGGAATTAAAATAAAACTAGCCAATAAAATATATGTTTTTATATTTTTCATATTTATCTCAAATTTACGCCCTGCACTCCAAGGCCATTTAATATTAAAGTGACGATAAGCCACGCTGCTAAAATATAACCTATACCTTTTGCAACCTTTACTAAAATATCCTTTGCTTTCTGCAACTCACCCGTACTACCACCAGATATCATATATTTAAATCCAGCATAAGCTATAACAATAAAAGAGAAAGCTAGGGCAAAACCAGTTCCCCACCTAACTACAAAGTTTGTAGCTTCGACCAAATCGTTAAAACCACAGTCTCCGTAAACTTTTTGACCATCTACGGTTTTTACACATTGATATGTTATACCAGAAATCTCACCTGTTCCTGTTTTTGATGGAGTTGGTGGTGGGGTATTACCCGGATTTATACCGTTTTGCCCAAAAGAAACCAGTGGTACAGAGAAAGAGATGAGTAGAACAAAGACTAAGATTTTTCTGTTAAAATATTTCATTTTAGTTGGGCGTTTAGTTCTTGATCTGCCTGACTTAGAGCCTCCGATAGTCTGTTTTTACCGCTTGTTATAGATTCTATCATATCTTTAAAAGTGTTTGCACTAGCAGATGTGTTTGGATCTATCCAAGATCGAGATATCAAAGCTGATTTATAAAAAACCTCTCTAAATGCGTCTGTCGGAACAGTTGCGAGTAGATCACGACGAACAGGAGGTAGGTTTGTGATCATCTCTATGGATTTTATAGAGTTGGCTTCAGTCAGACTTGTGATGAGTGTATAACCACCAGCGATTTGCTGTGATTGTTTTACCAGAGCCAAAACATACATATGTCCAAACACTGTTTTCTTTGGAGTATTTCGTATTTGTGGGACATAAGTTACGTCAAAGTTTAGGTTGGGGTTCTTTTGTTGGATAGAGAAAATCTCACTAGCAAAACCAAAATAAACTCCCAAACTTCCAGCCAAGAAAAAGTTTAAAGACGATGGTAGAGACCTGTTCCATGTATACTCTGGAGAAGTTGGGTTTGAAAACTGTGTATAAAAACGAGTAGCTGATGTACTAGGTATTTCTGGGTAACCAAACTGTTCATTTAAAACAGACTGTACTCCACTGTTTGTACGACGAGTTATGGGAGTACCTGCCTGCAAAAGGAGCATAGAAATAATTTCTTTTGCGTTTGATATATTTTTCCATTCTCCCAAAGCCACCGCACTCTGGAGGACGTTAGCGTTGTTATCGCGACGAGTGATTTTCTCTATTATGTTTGGTATTTGATCCCAGTACTGTGGTGTTTGAGCTATGTTGTTGTTTGAAAACAAATCCCTGTTCCAATACATAACCATAGGATCGACTATAAAAGGTAGTGCTAGGGCACCATCGCTAGTTAGAAACATCTCCCCTTCTTCTATAAAAGTATCCTTGAAAGTTCTTTCTGGGTAGTTTTTAAATGGAATAGGAAAAAGTTTGTTTGTGTTTTTGTAGACAGCATCATCACGAAGTATAACAACGTCTGGCCCAACTCCTGAAGCCAGTGCTTCCACGAACTCTGTATCAAAACTAGAAGCATCTTTTTTAATATAAGAAACTATAATGTTTTTGTTGTTTTTTACAGAAGATGCTTTGTAGGCAGAATCAAAAACCTCCTGTGATACAGTTCCCCAGACTACAAGGTTTGCACTGGTGGTGCTAGAAGTGCTTTTTGACATAGCGAAAACGACAACACCCAAAACAATGCAGGCGCTAAAGATACCAGTTACAACCATTTTAAAATTAGTCATTATAATTTTTTAAAGATTAACCCATAATGATGACTTCCCGCTTCTATCTCTCTGTCTAAATGGAACCCTGACTTCTCAAACATATCCATAGCAGTTTCTTTTCTAACCAAGACATCAGGTTTTGGTCCTATGCTACCGAAAGATTCAGACCAATCAACCACCAAAACTCTCCCGTTTGGTTTTAGTATTCTTTTTACTTCTTTCAGTAGAGCATTTTTATCGGAAATCTGAAAAAGTATGTTGCTAAGCAAAGCAAAATCAACAGAAGAATCTCGTAGTTTTGTACCCAACGGTTTTTCTATATCACCCCAAATTACTTCTATGTTATATAAGCCCTCTTTTGAAGCGTTGTTTTTTAGTTTTGTTAAAATATCTTTTTGGACATCGATAGCATAGACCCTACCAGTAGCGTGAAGAGCTTTTGCTACAGCTATAGCATAGTGACCTGATCCAGAACCTAGATCAGCGATATCCATCCCAGGCAAGATTCCACATTTTTCTACATTTTTTACAGGATCAGAGAACATAAATATATTATAGTACGAAAAAAACTTTAGAGTAAGTGAGTTGTCAACAAAATCTCTTTCTCTCCATTACTTTTCTGGAACCACAATAATTTTCTACAACAGAAAAGCCCCACACTGTGAAAGCTGGGAGCTTTTCGTGTGGAGCTTAGTACTTGATACCGTTATGGTCGAGAACAGCCTTGATGACCTCGATCGTTTTCGGCCCAATGTCTTTCCAGTAGCAGCGCCTGATGTCTCTGAGTGCTGCTCGGAACCTTTCATTCCTGAGAACGTCAAATAGTCGAGGATTATCGCACCCCAGACCGAGGAACCCCCAGCTATTCCAAATCTTGGCGTGGTAGATCCTGGGGTCTTTGCCTACTTGCCTGATTCTTTCCTCACTGAAGAAAGTTCTCACTGGCATACCGAAGAAGTCCTCCTGACCTTCGGCGACAACCGTGGGTACTTGCCGAAAGCCCAGTGTGAACACAAGTTGCTCACCTGTGCTGAGCGCTCCTGAACTGGTTGCCCAGTCAGAAAGCTCGGCCAGAAGCTCTGCCTCCTTGGCCCGAAGTTTATTCATATCAGCCATAGTCTCTCACCTCCAATCCTTTCTATTTATAACATTAAAAATAATCTGAGTCAATTCAATTAGAGTAAATTTCTTACTTAGAATACTTTTTTACAGACCGCTCGCTCTCTCCTGCGGAGAGCTCACTTTATTCTCGACTCAAATCCGTCAAGAACGGGGTGCCTTGACGGAACCGAGCTTTGAGTCTGCGAGGTCTTCCAAAAAGTATTCTTCGACGAAATTTTCTAAACTTTCATAATTTGGATGAAATCCGACGTAAGAAATTAAAAATGGGAGGAGCCTTACATTTAGTAAGGTGACGATAATTTTTAATTTGGGAACGAGGAGTTCGCCAAATTTGGAAGTTTTAAAGACAGATTAATGATGCAATAGAATCCCCGTCTCTTAGTTTCATAATCCTAACACCTTGAGTCTGTCGTCCTAGGACTGGTATTTCTTTTGCGTCAACACGGATGACTTGAGATTTTTTGGATATAGCAACTATCTCACCCTCACCTTCAGCAAAAACTTTTGCAGAAATTAGGTTTCCAGTTTTTGCGGTAACATTTGCTGTTTTTATACCACTTCCACCTCGGTTTTGGACTTTGTATTCATCTATATCAGTACATTTACCGTATCCGTTTGCAGAAATAACCATAAGAGATCCGTTGTTCATAGTATTTGGTACAGCCTCCGCAGAAATAACAGAGTCTCCTTTAGAAAGTTTTATAGCTCTAACTCCCATAGCTGTTCTACCCATTTCACGGATATCTCCTTCTTTAAAATGAATTGATTGGCCTTTTTGAGTGACCACAATAACAGTATCTTTGTTATGAGTAAAAGATGCAGAAACTAACTCGTCTTTTCCATCGAGTTTAATAGCTATGATTCCAGAAATACGAACATCGTGGAATGATGAGGTTGCAACTTTTTTTGCAACACCCTCTTTTGTAACCATCATTAGAGAACTTGTTTCCTTTTTAACCTCTTTTGGCATAGGTAGAACAGAAGTAACACTCTCACCTTCTCCCAGTGGCAAAAAGTTCATAATGGATTTGCCTTTTGTTGCACGCTTGCCCTCTGGAATATCGTACATTTTTGTCTGGTATGCTTTTCCTTTGTTTGTGAAGAAAAGAAGGTCAGAATGAGTAGAAGCGATAAGAAGCATAGTTACAAAGTCCTCCTCTTTTGTGTCCAAATCAACAACTCCAACGCCTCCTCGTTTTTGTTTTCGGAACTCATCTGGGTTTGTTCGTTTTATATATCCACCAGCAGTTAGAACTAGAGCGTTTTCTTCGTCTGGGATAAGATCTTCAACAGAAAGAATCTGCGCGCCACCTTTTATAATACGAGTTCGTCGTTCATCTCCGTATTTTTCTTTTATTTCTTTGCTTTCAGCTTTTATAATACTTAAAATCTTTTTTGGAGAAGCCAAAATCGCCTTACACTCTTCAATAAACAACTGAACTGCTTTCAACTCGTCTTCGATTTTCTTTCTTTCAAGTCCAGCCAAGCGAGAAAGCTTCATTTCCAAAATAGCTGTTGCTTGGATAGCTGAAAACTTAAACTCTGCCATCAATTTTTTGTGAGCCTCTGGCGTGGCTTTACTTCCACGAATAAGTTTAATGATGGCATCTATATGATCTAGAGCTTTTTTCAAACCAAGTAGGATATGCTCTCTCTCCAAAGCCTTTTTCAGATCAAACTCTGTTCTACGTCGAATCACTGTTACTCTGTGAGAAACGAACTCCTCCAAAATACCCTTCAAAGAAAGTGTTTCTGGAACTCCGTTTACCAACGCCACCATGTTGTAGTGGAAAGTCTCTTCTAGTTGTGTGTGTTTATACAAATAGTTCAAAACTGTTTGAGGGTGAGCTGTGCCTTTTAGGTCAACTACGACGCGTATGTCTTTTGCAGACTCATCTCGCAAACCTTTTACGCCTTCGAGTTTTTTCTCGGAAACAAGTTCAGCGATTTTACCAATAAGAGTTGATTTGTTTACACGGAAAGGTATAGAAGTGATAACTATCTGGAACTGTCCAGACTTTGTCTCCACGACTTCTGCATCTCCACGACAAACAACACCACCTTTTCCGTTGGCATAGGCGTGGGCTATATCTTTTTGGTTAAAAGCTATACCTCCAACTGGAAAATCTGGACCTTTAACAAACTGAAGTAGATCCTCTGTTGTGGCCTCTTTGTTGTCCACCAAGTGCATAACAGCATCCATAACCTCTCCTAGGTTATGTGGTGGTACGTTTGTAGCCATTCCCACGGCAATACCCAAAGTTCCGTTTAGAAGTAGGTTTGGAACAGTTGTTGGTAGAACTTTTGGTTCTTTTTTAGTTCCGTCGTAGTTAGGTATAAAATCAACAGTTTCTTTTTCGATATCTCGAAGAAGCTCCGCTGAAAGTTTAGACATTTTTGCTTCCGTGTATCGATAAGCAGCAGCGTTATCTCCGTCGATAGAACCAAAGTTACCCTGACCAATAATAAGTGGGTAACGCATAGTAAAGTCCTGCGCCATTTTAACCATTGAGTCATAAACAGCCACGTCACCATGTGGGTGGTAGTCTCCAATAACGGCACCAACAACAGTCGCTGACTTTCGTGTTTTACCACCAGCAGTCAAACCGTTTTCGTTCATCGCGTAAAGTATTCTTCTGTGTACAGGCTTCAATCCATCACGAACGTCTGGCAAAGCACGATCTGTAATAACAGACATCGCGTAGTCGATAAAAGAAGTCCTCATTTCATCAGTTATTTCTTGTGGTATTACACTGATATGAGCTGGTAGTTTTGGCTCGTCTTTTTCTTTAATCTTGTCTGTTTTGGCCATAAAAATATGTTGGTATTATAGCATATTGAGCTCTATATTTCAAAGCTTACTTTTATTGTTTTTGTGTCGCCGTACTGGTTGCTGAATAATAAATAGGAGCAGAAAACATAGCCCCAACAGACTCCTTGATGTTATTTATTTGTTCACCAAGAGAAGTGAAACCTGAACTAAAAGTGTCTGAAAAAGTTGAAACCGGACTAACACCCACAGTTTTTTCTGTCTCTTCTATCTTTTGGTTGTTTTTAAAATCAGGAAAAATAACTGATAGCCATATAGTAAAAATAACTCCTGAAATAAAAAAGGAAATCAAAAAAGCCACCCTACTTTTTACACTATCTGGTTTTTGTCTCAGATTTTCTATAAATTGGAACATTTTATATCTGTTCAAGTACTACAACGTCACCCTCTTTTCCGTCCAAATCTTTTTTCTTAATAGTTAACTTATCTATAGGTTTTACACCTTCCTCACTCGCCTCTTTTAGAAAAGTTTTTAGAGCGTTTTTATCACCAACTTCACCAAAATGGCTTGGTATTATGATTTTTGGTTCAAACTGAACAGCTACTTTTTGAG
The DNA here is from genome assembly GCA_040079895.1 of Nitrospira sp. Lineage (GTDB taxonomy): Bacteria > Patescibacteriota > Minisyncoccia > Phycocordibacterales > DATDWN01 > C7867-006. The sequence continues at coordinate 7,728 of JBEBJM010000007.1, read as the reverse complement.
CGACTGCAGGGTCAAGAACTCCATCACCACCAATAGGTACAAAAAGTATATCTATACCGTCCAGAGCCTCTTTTGCTTCTGCTGAAAGGTCTTTTTCGGATAAAGCCCCTAGAAAACCGAGAGTGATACCCTCGAGTGATACTGTATATATAGTGTTAACCGCCTCTTTGTTTCCGTAGTTAGACTTAGACAAAAAGCCTTTTATAAAAACTCCTGAAACTTCGTATTCTCCGGGACCATCTATAACAAAAGACTCTTTATCTCCACGAGATGTTACGTCACTTCCGTTGTGTTCTAGACTGTTTTTCAAAGACATCAAAGTTATGTCACTTCCAAAACGAGCGCCTTTTATATTTGAATCCTTTGAAATAGGGTTAACTGCAATAGTTGTGTCTCCAAATGAAACTTTGAAAAAATCCACCCCGTGGTATGTAATAATCATGTACAGTAGTATAGCAGAAAAAAATATTATTTCAAAATTGAAATAATTGACAAAATCATTTTTTAAATGTAGATTGATGCCCAGGGAGGATACACATGGCAAGACCGCGCAAGGATCCTGAACAAAAACGTAAGCGTGTACAGCTGGACTTCTCGGAGGATACATACAAAAAGGTCCAGGAAGCCGCCACTGCAAGGGGTTGCTCGGTTACTTACTACATCAAGGAGCTAATGAGAACATTCGATGTATTGAAAGAACTGACTGGTGATGACAATGGTATCACCGTCAGAACAAAAAACGGAAAGGAGATCCATATCATTTACTAGTAGAGAACAACGGGGGCGACAAAATGTCGCCCCCTCAACGTACACAAAAACATTGTCAAAACATCATTTTTATGTATAATGTGTCCTTGTATATTATCAACCGTAATAAGCATTAACCTCACCCCATCCGGATACAGTAGTTAGGGGTCGAAAAGCTTGTTACACATATACTAAAATGACAAAAGCAAAAAAGTCAGTTGAAGAAGAAATAAAAGAGGAAGTTGTCGAGAGTAAAAAGGATGGTGTTATGGACAAAATGTTAGACGCTAGTTTAACTCCACCATCAGTAGATGACGTAGTAGAAGGAAAAGTTATCGGTATAGAAAAATCAAAAGTTTTCATAGATATACCACCTTTTGGTACGGGTATTATTTTTGGTCGTGAGTATATAAACGCTCGTGACATAATAAAGAAAATAAACGTAGGAGACAGTGTTGCTGGTAAAGTTGTTAGTCTAAACAACAAAGACGGCTACATAGAAATCTCTCTAAAGGAAGCTAGACAAGCACTTATTTGGTCAGAAGCAGAAGACGCTATTCGAGACAAGAAAATCTTTGAGCTACCTGTTACAGAAGCAAACAAAGGGGGGCTTATCCTTTCATGGCAAGGTATTTCTGGTTTCCTACCAGCTTCTCAACTAAAAACTGAACACTATCCACGTGTCGCAGACGGAGACAAAGAGAGAATACTAGAGGAGCTAAAAAAACTAATCGGCCAGAAAATATCTGTTGCTATTATTGGAGCTTCTCCAAAAGAAGGAAAGCTTATCTTCTCTGAGAAAAACCCTGAACAAAAGAACAAAGACTACATCATCGGCAAATACGGTCTAGGTGACGAAGTTGTTGGAGAAGTTACAGGTATGGTTGATTTTGGAGTATTCGTAAAAATAGAAGATGGTCTAGAGGGTCTAGTACACATCTCTGAAATCGACTGGGCACTAGTTGAAAATCCAAAACTTCTATTCCACATCGGCGAGAAAGTTAAAGTAAAAATTATAGAAATAAAAGACGGAAAGATATCTCTATCTATAAAAGCTTTGAAAGAAAATCCTTGGAAAGAAGCTGAGAAGAAATACAAAAAAGATGATATCGTCGAGGGCGTTGTTATCAAGTTCAACAAACACGGAGCTCTTGCATCTATCGAAGAAGGTATTGCTGGTCTAGTCCACATATCAGAGTTCGGTTCAGACGAGAAACTACATGATGCCCTAGAACTTGGTAAAAGTTATAAATTCAAAATAGGAGTTTTTGACGCAAAGGAACAAAAGATGACATTGTCATACGTTGATCCAAACAAAAAAGCTGAGTAAAAAATAAAGAGAGAAGGCGTACGCAACAGATATTGCGTACGCCTTTTTTCGTCGACTCCAGCCAAACTACGAGCCGGAGTTCGATCGCGAATCAGATCCGCGATGAGGAGGGGTGTTCCCCTCCCTGCCCCAGTCGGCAGGATCGACCTGCGGTTCAGCATCGGTGGACGCCGATACCTGACTGGGTGTTGCACTGTCCGGCTCTCCTACCGGACGGACTTCGGGATCAACTTCCATAACTATCCTTTCTTGGGGGAGACTGATATAAGTTTAACTAAAATTAAAACAATGTGTCAACTACGAATTGAGCCAGACCAACGGTCTGGCTCATAACTCAAGATATATCAACCCTATTTTTGGAAACGGCCTTCTCCATCGTGACGAAGCGCCGCCACGAAGGAATTGTCAGCACGCTTTGCTTCGACTGCCAGTTTCTTTCGCTCGACAGTCCGCATAAGCTCCTCTGCCATCTTCTTGTGGTGCTGTGGCAAGTTGTTCGGCCAACACCCAAGTCGATAACGGATAAGAGCGATGAGCTCGTCGTGGCCAGTCTGGATATCGACCCGCATCATGAATCTCATGAAGTGGAACTCGATACCAGTATCGATAGAGGCGGTCTTCATCTCTTTGATGAACGCCTCCGCAACCGAAAGTTCCTCGTCATCCTCACAGACTCTTCGCATACAGAACTCCTTTAACCTAAAAATATCACTTTAATTTACTTTGTCAACCCTAATTAAACCCTGTCATTGCTTTTTCCAAACCTTCAGAGACAAATGTTTCTAGAGCCTCATTTATCCTCTTTGATAATTTCTTTAGTTCTTTTATTTCTTCATCTTTAAACTTTCCCAATATGACTTTTGTTACCGCATCTTCGCCTTTTGGTTTTTTTATTTTTCCGCTCGGCGTTGTAGGAGAAATACCAACCCTAACACGAGCAAACTTTTCTGTTTTTATGGATTTTATTATTGACTCTAACCCGTGATGACCTCCTGATGATTTGTTAAAAGAGATTTTTGATACACCAAAAGGCAGATCTAGATCATCGTATATTACAATAAGTTTTTCTGCAGACTTTATACTGGTTACAAATGGTTTTACACTCTTACCGGAGTTGTTCATAAAAGTATCAGGTAAAACTAAAGTAACTGAAGACTTACCGATTTTCACTTTTGAGACTTTTGCGTTTAGTTTTTTGTCGTCTTTCCATTCTGCATCTAGGTTTTTCCCAAACCAAGACACCAACATCCTTCCTGTGTTGTGTCTTGTGCTTTCGTATTCTGCTCCTGGGTTACCCAAACCAACAACTACATATGACATATATTACAGTATACCAGAGGGCTACATATTTTCAATTTGTGTCAAACCAAACTTAGCTGTATACTATCGCCATGGATATCGAAAAAAACGAGGTTTCTACTCCTATAAATAGCCCAGAAAAGACAGAATCTTGGAAAGAACTAGCCAAAGAGATAGCCAAATTCGCACTGATCGCTGTGTGTGTGGTTTTGCCTTTTAGAATATACATCGCAGAGCCATATCTAGTCGACGGTCGTTCAATGGACCCTACTTTCGCAACAGGAAACTACCTTATAGTAGACAAACTATCATACGAAGTCGGCGCACCAAAAAGAAACTCTGTTATTGTTTTTAAATACCCAAACGATCCTAGTAAAAGTTTTATAAAACGTATTATAGGTCTTCCTGGAGAAACTGTTGTTATGAAAGACGGCAACGTTCGTATAGTCAACACAGAAAACCCTCAAGGTTTTGATTTGGATAGTTTATATGTCACACACAAATGTCCTGTGGAAATACAAAACTGTATAACAAACATAGAAAAAACTCTCTCGTCTGATGAATATTTTGTTTTGGGAGACAACCGAGCAGAAAGTTTTGATTCAAGATATTGGGGTCCTCTAAACAAAAAGTTTCTACAAGGTAGACCAGTTCTAAGACTCTGGCCTATAAACAAAATCGGTATATTTCCCGGAGATGATGTAAAAAATAATTTAACACAATAATTTACTTAAATTGCTATGGCAAAAAAAGAGGCCCCAAAACAGGAAAAAACTCATCTGGAAAATACAACTGATAAAATCGGAGAAGTTGCTGTTCATTATGGGTTTTCAGTCGTAAAAACACCCAACATCACCCCGTCTGACATAACAAAAGCAAAACAGTTCAAAGAGTTCGACCATTATGGAGATGTAGATGAAAAAGTAGCCCTAACTCGCTGGTATATGGATACAAAGCTAGACACAGAAGCCCAACCTGTTGCTTTGCATTACAAAAAACCTTTTCCTGGAAGTGGCTCAAAGAAAAAAAGTAACCAAGAAATATACGGCCTAGAAATAATGGGCAGTAGTAGATCAACAAGCGAAGCGCTACTTCTGAAAACTGTGCTGGCGATACTAGAAGAACTAGGTCATAAAAATATATATGTTGATATAAACAGTATCGGTGACAGAGAGTCTATAGCTAGGTTCGAACGTGAACTACAAAACCACTACAGAAAACACGCTCATTCACTACCGGCAAAACTACGTCAGGATTTCAAAAAAGACCTATATTCCATTACAAAATCATTGGGCGCAGAAGACCATGAGTTTCTACATAACGCACCTCAGCCTGTGGGATCACTTTCTGATATAAGCAGAATACATTTCAAAGAAGTACTAGAGTCACTAGAGACTTTTGAAGTAATGTACAAAATCAACCCAAAAATAATCTCTAACAAACACTATGCTTCGTACACTGTATTTGAAATAAGAGAACTAAAAGACTCGTCTTCTGTTCCAAACGAAAACGATGAACTACTAGCATATGGTTATAGATACAACCACCTAGCGAAAAAACTCGGAGCAAAAAGAGAAATACCGTCTATCGGCGCTACTATTTTTGCAAAGAAAAACCCAAAAGTCGCTAAAAAAGTCCTGATAAAAAACATAAAAAAACCTAGATTTTATCTTGTACAACTAGGATCAACAGCAAAACTAAAAGCTCTGAACATAGTGGAGATGTTACGCAAAAACAAAATCCCAGTTTACCACTCTATAACCAAAGACAAGATAACTGGCCAGCTCACAGGTGCAGAATATATGAAAGCTACTCACGTACTAATAATGGGCCAAAAAGAGGCTATAGATAACACTATTGTGGTTAGAAACATAAACAACCGAGAACAGGAAACCGTTTCCCTAAAGGAGTTAAGCGATTTTCTTAAAAAAATAGACGATAAAAATAAGCCGAAAAAATAGACTTGAATTATATATATATCTATGATAAAGTAGTCCCTATGATAAACGCAGAAGTAACAAAATCAGGAAACGAGAACAACGTAAACCTTATCCGACGATTCCAGAAAAAAGTCCAAGGATCAGGTGTTTTATCTCGTGTACGAAGTATCAGATACGCTACTAGAAAACTATCTCCATACGTAAAACAGAAAAAAACTCTAAAAGTTCTAAAGAGACGAGAAGAGGTTACTGAACTTATAAAGATGGGAAAGATGTCAGAACACACTGGAAGAGGAGGTAAAAAATAAATGATTGAGGAAAAGTTCACAATCACGAACAAGACAAAAAGCACGCTACCACGCGTGCCTTTTGCTATGATTAAAGACAAAGCGATGGGTAAAAACTATTCCCTCTCACTTGTTTTTGTTGGAGAGACAACATCAAAAACTCTGAACAACTCATACCGCGGTAAAAACAAATCAACAAATGTTTTGAGTTTTACTTTGGACAAAAACCACGGTGAGATTTTTATAACACCGGCTGTAGTAAAAAGACAAACAAAACTTTTTGATAGAAAATACGACAATTTAATAGCTTTTTTGTTTATCCACGGTTTAATGCATTTGAAAGGAATGGATCATGGTAGTACAATGGAAAGAGCAGAAATGCAACTGAGAAAAAAGTTTGGTATTTAGATCACAAAACCTCTTTCTCATCACATCTCTCAAAAAGCAATCTGTCTGGGCAAGCTTGCCCAGCGAACTTCTCGTCACTCAAGAAAATAATAGTCAGAGTACTTTCTTTATTTTCTAAGTGACTGCGAAAGGCTTTTCTCGAGATATGACTCGACGAGGTTTTGTAATCATGCTTTTAACTTTTGACTTGATAATTTTCAACTTTTCTAATGGCACGCAATATTACAGTAGGAATAGATATCGGAACATACCAAGTAAAAGTGGTAGTTGCGGAGCTTGTAAAAGAAAACGGTAAAAACACTACCAAAATCATAGGCACTGGCCTAACCGAATCCAAAGGTCTCCGTCACGGATACATTATAAACAGTGCTGACGTAACCCAGAGTATTCAGTCCGCAAAAGAAATGGCCGAGAAAGCTTCTGGTATAAAAATACACAGAGCTTTTATTGCCATAGGAGGTATAGGATTATCCAGCCTAACATCTAGTGCCAGCATAATCATCAGTCGAGCTGATCAACAAATCACAGATCTAGATATAGAAAAACTTAGCGAAACTTGCGAAGAAACCATACCAACGTCCCTAATACAGAACCAAAAAATCCTCCACAGCATACCAGTGTCATACAAAATAGACGGCAGACCTGTCCTAGCAAAAAGTCCTGTCGATCTTAAAGGCACAAAACTAGAAGTAAAAATGCTTTTTGTTACCTGCCTTGAACCGCACCTAAACGACCTACTGGAGTCCATAGAAGAAGCTGGAATAGAATATGTAGACGTCATCGCCTCACCTATCGCAGCATCTTTTGTTACTTTATCTAAAACTCAAAAAATCGCTGGGGCCGTTTTAGCAAACATTGGAGCTGAAACAGTCTCTATCGTAGTCTTTGAAAACAACCTGCCTATTTCTCTAGAAGTTTTCCCTATTGGATCTACGGATATAACAAACGATATCGCTTTGGGTTTGAAAATCCCACTGGAAGAAGCAGAAAATATAAAAATCAGTGGTCTAGGTGGAACATCTTTTTCAAAAAAGAAACTAGAAGAAATCGTTTCAGCACGTCTAACAGATATGTTTGAGTTGATAGAAAACCATTTAAAGAAAATCGGACGTAACGGTTTACTTCCAGCTGGTATTTTTATAACAGGAGGTGGGTCAGGAACCAGCACCACCATAGAGGATTTTGCAAAGGTAGCACTAAAACTCCCATCTCGTATCGCAAGCCTAAACATAGGTGGAGGTAAAGGATCTATAAAAGATTCTACTTGGGCTGTAGCCTATGGACTATGTATGTTAGGAATGTCAAAAGAAGAAAAAACAAACCTCGGACTTCGTCATACCATGAGTAGATCTGGTGAAAAAATATTTGGCTGGATAAAGCAATTTTTGCCATAAAACCGCTAAATATAGCGATACAAATCACCTCTAGGGTCAACTGTTTTTATTTAAAGTCTTTTCTGCTATTATTGCGGTACTAATCAGTTTTTAATTATAAACAATTATGGTCCAAATCAAACCAGACGTAGAAGCATTTGCACGAATCAAGGTCCTAGGAATCGGAGGTTCCGGAAAAAACGCTTTGAACTATATGATAAACTCCAAAGTAAAAGGGGTTGATTTTATCGCAATCAACACAGACTCTCAAGATCTACACCACTCTCTAGCAAAAAGAAAAATACACATCGGAAAAAACCTGACTCGAGGTCTCGGTGCTGGAA
>JBEBJM010000006.1:0-15473 GCA_040079895.1 Nitrospira sp. | reverse complement strand
ACCTCCCCAAAACCAGAATAATCGACTGGAGAAGGTAGACCAATAATAAAACCCAGAGACAAGACGAGCCATGCAAAAATAATATTGAATGTAACCCCGGCGACCAAGACACTAGCTTGAATCCATTTTGGTTTGTAATAAAAACTAGTTGGCCTATCTGCTTCAGATATTTCTTCGTTATGTGGATCCTCACCAAAGATCTTTACGAAACCACCAAAAGGGATAGCGTTTAAAGTATACAGGGTACTTCCCCATTTTTTAGATAATATCTTTGGTGGAAAACCTAAACCGAACTCGTCCACCCTAATACCCGACTTTTTGGCTACGATAAAATGTCCGAACTCGTGAACGAGAATAAGTACAGCAAGAACTATGAAAAATATAAGTATACTCATTATTTTACTCTGCTATCTCTTTTTCTTTTTTTGAAAAAGCTTCATCCAAAATACGGTTTGCATCATCTAACATCTTTTGAAGTTCTGTTTTTAGACGAAACTTTTCATCCTCTGACATTTCACCCGCTTTTTCTTTTGCATCAATATCTTTTATAACTTTTTCTCTTTCACCGCGTAGAGTGATGCGAGCTTCTTCTAGTTTTTGTTTGGCGATTTTTACGAGAGATGTGCGGCGATCTGAAGTCAGTTCCGGGAAAACTACTCGAAGTCCTTTATCGTCGACTGAAACAGAAAGACCAAGGTCAGAAATAATAATCCCTTTCTCTACTGATTTTACTTGGGACATATCCCATGGAGTGATACGGATCATACGAGCATCTTCAACAGAAATGTTGGCCACTTGGTTTAAGGGCATTTGGGTTCCATAAGCCTCTACTGTGACACCATCCAATATAGCTGGAGTTGCACGTCCAGTACGAATAGTCGAGAACTCGCGTTTTAGCCATTCTTCTGTATCTTTTACTGATTGTTTTAAGGGTGTGAAATTATAAGCCATATTAGGACTAGTATAACAGAGTTTTTATATAGACAAAACTAGATTTTCGAGAATCATTTTTACAGGCGCCCCCCTATCATAAAGAGAAGACCTTGTTATCTGACAAACTTTTAATTCGTTGGTTTTTTTATCTACACCATTCTTATACAACTCACTCTCAACCTGATTGAGAAAGGTTATGGCATCTTGTTTTGTTTTTTCTTCGTCACTTATTCCATCTGTTATCTCTTTTACTTTTTCTAGGCGATCTTTCAGACTCAGACTCAATATAGACTCGCCAGAATCTCCAAAAGAATCGTGGAGGACTACCTGTACACGAGAACGGAGAGTTGGTAACAAAATATCCTGTGGAGATACGATAAAAAAATGTGTCCCAACTGTCGGCTCTTCAAAAACTTTAAGCAAGGCGTTTTGAGCTTCTATAGTTATAAAATCTGTTTCTATAACAAAGACTTTTATATTCCCAGAAACATTTTTTCTGTTTTCGTTGTTAGTAACAACCCTCGCATCATCTATGGTCATATTATTGAACCTCAAATGCTGAAAATCTGGATTACCAACAGTATTTACTTTTACAACTTTATCTAGAAAATCTTGGAGGTCAGAGATGATCTCCTCGACTTTTTGCCCTACCAAAAAATATGCGTGGTGTAAGTTACCTGAAGTTTTATACAGATCAATAAGACGTTGCATTTATCTATTATAACAAAAAAGCCCTTATCGGGCTCTTTTGTTTGTTTATATTTTATCGTCTTATATACAAGTTCCAATACAGATATCTCCATCTGAAACTATGTTTCCACTTACTTTGATTCCAGCAAGAGTCGATGTTGCTGTAACATTTAATGTTCCAGAGATATTTGAGTTACCTCCGATATTTACTGAACCATTTAGGCTAGATGAACCAGAAACATTTACACTAGCCAGTGTTGTTGTTCCTGTAACTCCAAGAGATCCAGCTGTAACATTTCCCGCTGCATTAATATTGGATGATTTTACATCTCCGACAACATCCAAAGCAACTGTAGGAGTAGGTGTTCCTAAACCAACCTTTCCAGCGAAATAGTTATAGTTTGTAGAACCTTCCTGATAAATACCAAAAGGATTGTTTGTTGTGTTTCCATATACTGGCTTCTGATCAGCAATATGAACACCGTGGATGTTAGTAAATGTAACACCTGCACTTGCCTGTTTTACATCAGGAGTACGAACTGAAACACCGAACAAGTTTGTGGTAGTGCCCCCAATAGCTCCGTTATCTTCTGTGTGTCCAACCTCAACACCGACCATATTATCTACATTTCCAGCACCCCCTCTAGCAGAGTAAGCTGATATACCAAAAACTGATGGCATTTTACCTGAACCCTCATATCTTCCCATATAGTTACCTCCTGAAAGGAAACTTCCTGTTGTGTAGTTTGCTATGTCTGTTGATTTTATAAGTGATATAGCATTTAGACCAAGCTCAATACGGAAAAGATTTCCTGACAATGAAACTTCATTTGATCCAATCAAAGCGGCGTGAAGAAAACTAGATGAAGGTGTGTTTATTGATGTTCGAGCTAGAAACGGTGTGTTTATTGGAACTGTACCGTTATAGCCCGGAGTAAATGAACCGAATCCAGAGTCTTGTGATACGTCCAAAGCTGTTTTTGGAGTTTGAGTTATAACACCAACCTTTCCACTGTTTGCGTTATATATATCTCCACTCACACTTCCTGCCCAAAAAGTATCAGCAGACACACTTCCAAAAGCCCCCATCCAAAATACTACTGCTCCTAGAGCAACTGCTGTACTTTTACTTGATATTAATTTATTTTTCATATTTTTCATTTTATTTTTATAATTTTATTTTAATTTTTAATTTATTTATTATTTCCATCCTGCTTTTAATCCCCCGGCTGGACCTGTCTTAGGGTTGCCGTGTTTTTAATCAGAACCCCGCCGGTATGTTGGACTAGAAGTTTGAAATGTTTAAAATCGATGAGAAGTTTTGAAGACGGAGAAAGAGTTAGAACCTTACCAGCTGGGACAATAACAGAAGCTGGAGCTTTTGCTGTTCCTGTAAAAGTACAAGAAGAAGAAACTGTCCAATCTCCTGTTGCAGGTGGAGTACAAGCAGAAGGTGTTGAAGACGCAACCGTTACATCGTTAGACAAAGCGATTCTAAATAAACCATTAAGATCACGGAACATACGGAAGTTATAAACACCTAGAGTGCTTGGTGCTGTAAAAATACAAGTGCCAGAGACAGCGATAAAATTATTCTGAAACTTAGTACAGTTTGGACCTGTGTTAGCAAAACCCCAACTAGCAGAATCATAAGCACCGTTTGGACTAGTAGATGCGACTCTAGCTATCCAAGAGGCTGGAGTCATCAATGAAATATTTTCGAAGTGAACAGTTATAGGATCTCCTGGTAATACGATAGTTGGTGTCGCTGTAAAAACAGGCCGAAGAGCAACTGTTACAGTATTTGATTTAACTACAGAAGTTGTTGTTCCGTTAGGGAAAAAACGAAAATCATAAATACCCGCAACACTTGGCATTACAAAAGTACAACTACCAGAAGAAACTGTTGTCGTACCTTGAGCTCCTCTAGGTGGAGTTGAACAAGGGTTACTGTTTGTCCACAACCAATCAATATTTGGATTGTTATCTGCTTGGTTAGTTAGAAATCTACCTATCCAATCCTGCACTGTGGCGCTAGTTACATTTGAAAAGTTTACTGTAACAGTATCACCACCAAAAACACTGGCAGGAGTAGCTGTAATATTTGGTACAGAGAAAGGTGTCCCATCTATCTGTACAATAAAAGGAGAGAAAGTCGCACCATTTATAACAAACTTAAAGTTATTTTGACCCGGAACAAGATTTCCAGGCATAGTAACTTTTATTTCCCATTTATTTGTACTTGAGTTCAGAGACACACTCTTGATTGGAATGTTCAGGTTGTTATTTGTCGTCAAAACAATATTGGCTGTTGAAGTAAAAGCTTTAAAAGCACTTCCGTAGAAAATAACATCTGTGCCTATTGTTAGAGGTTTGTCTATGTTATCTGGACATCTGCCGAGCTGTGAACCATTTGATACTTTTTTTATATCTGGCTCTATGTTTGGAGAAAAAGGTGGGTTAGTAATAACACAACCGAACAAAGCTGGATCTTGAGAACCAACAGTAAAAGATACTGGAAAACTCTCTAACCCTGTACTTGTTAGGATCTTAGCGCTAAGCGTGTCATTAATATTCCAATTTGTTCCCAGAACAAAATCTATATAATTTGTACCGTTTACGTAAGGCAAAAGCGACTGCAAAACATTGTTTACATAAACAGAAGGTGTGCCGTTTCCACCACCAAAAACTATTGTCGGAGCGTATATTCTGTAAATACCACCCATAGTCACCCCTGTACCACTACCACCAGAAATAGGTGTAAAGAGTGCGGAGTTTATAGGCGAGTTTATATTAAAAGACTGAGCAGCACTAACTCCGACAGGTAAACCAAAAATTAAAAAACCTGCTAAAAGCACAAAACCTGAAAGCGACCATGTTATTTTTTTCATGCACAGAATTGTACATTTATTTAAAATGGTGTCAAGTACATCGAAAAATGGGTTCTGTCAACTACCTCTTGGAGATTATGGTCTTTTTATATGTATCTAGATGTTCTAGTGCGATACCCGTGCCTTTTGCCACACAATACAGAGCATCCTTTGCTAAAACAGCTTTTACTCCAGTCCTTCTGAAAACAAGTTCAGGAAAGTTACGAAGCTGACTTGTTCCTCCTGTCATTATGATCCCCCTATCTATAATATCCGAAGAAAGTTCTGGTGGAGTTTCCTGAAGCACATCTTTTATTGCTTTTATCATTTCACGCAAATCTTTTGAAATAGCTTTTACAATTTCATTTGTTCTTATTTCAACACTACGAGGAAGACCAGAAACAAAATCTCGACCTTTTATGGTCATTGTTAACTCTTCATCTAGCGGTATTGCTGAGCCAACTTTTATTTTTATATCTTCAGCAGTTTTATCTCCGATACCAAGATTGAATGTTTTTTTAATATAATCCGTTATGGCGTAATCTATTTTATTGCCAGCACATTTTACAGATGTAGATGAGACAATACCTCCAAGAGAAATAACCGCCACGTCCGTTGTTCCACCTCCTATATCAACTATCATATGTCCCATAGCTTCATGTATCGGAATACCCGCGCCGATAGCGGCGAGTATGGGCTCTTTTACTACATATGCATTTTTTGCACCTGCTCGTATAGCCGCCTCTATCACAGCACGACGTTCAGTTGACGTAACTCCAGCTGGAACTGAAACCAGAACTTCTGGTTTTACAAAGTTCCACTTACCCAAAGCTTTATCCATATAGTGACGCAACATCGCCTCTGTCACACGATAGTCTGCTATAACACCGTCTTTCATTGGACGATAAGCGATGATGGCCTCCGGAGTTCTACCGATCATTTCTTTGGCTTCTATACCTATAGCTACAATACGGTTATCTTCCTCTGATACAGCCACAACAGACGGCTCGTTTAGCACGATTCCCCTACCCGGAACAAAGACCAAAATGTTGGCTGTACCCAAATCAATTCCAAGTTTTTTAGAAAATAGACTCATACCCCAACATAATAGCCGATAATCCAGAGAATGCAAAAAGGCCGGCTCCACCAGGAGCCGGCCAACCGACAAAGAACTACAAATCACATCGCACGAATCTGATCCTCGACCGACTCGACGAACTGTTTGAACTGGCTCGTCTTCGTAATGTCGGGATGCCAACAGAGATCCATCATCTTGAGATCGTAGTCGCACATAACACGTGCGCCAGGGACGATTTCTCCCTTCTCATCCCTGTCACGACCCAAGACAATCACCCTGTCAGCCACGGCGCAAGCCGTCTTGACGTCATGTGTGGTCAGGACGATGGTGTTGAGCTCATCGAGCGCAGCCATGTCCGCGATCAGAGCACACGCGTCATCCTTGGCGACGATGTCGAGCCCAGAGAACGGCTCGTCCATGATCAGGTAGTGACGACTGCACATCATCTGCTGAACAATCGCCACTCTCTGCCTCTGTCCGCCGGAGATTTCAGTCGGGAGATGATTGGCGATTGACTGAAGCCCAAAATGTGCCAGGTATTCCATGGCAATCCTCTGAGCCTCTTTCACGCCTCCATTCCCTCCAGTCACCTGATGAGCACGGATCAGGTTACCGATCACCGTTCGCGTGTTGATGAGTGGGTAGTGTTGGGCAACAACTCCCACCTCACCCTCGAGAACTGTTCTCGAAAGTCCATCGATGTATACCCCACCGTTGGTTGGAACTTGCAGTCCAGCCATACAACGGAAGAGTTGAGTCTTGCCCACTCCAGACTTTCCGAGAATCGCGAGCACCTGACCGTGGCCGATGGTGTCGAAGATTTCGAACGAGACTCCCTTCAGGACAGATGTTCTGCCAAAAGAGAGTGAGAGATCATCGACTCGAACCAGAAGTTCCCCGAACTCAGACTTCACTTATCCCCCCTTTCCCCAGCTCTGAACCAGGGAAACATGGACTGACTGTGGACGAAGGCCTGATCAATGAGGAGTCCAACGACCCAGAGTGTGATCTGAATCGCGTACACTTCACTCAGGTTCCACGTCCGCTGTGAATTGAGAAGCAGTGTCCCCACTCCACCAGCCGACTTGGTTAGACCTTCGACGCCTGTGAGCATCATCCAGCCCATAGCTTGGTTCTGACGCAAAGCGTCCCACATTGCAATGGCGTTACCGCGAAGATCGACTTCGTACATCGCCTGCCATTCACTCATCCCTAAGGTCCTGACGTAGTCACGATCAGCTTGCGGTACCGAATCAACGATACGCGCAAGACTGGTAACGTAGTAAGCACCCACGAAGAACACGAGGAGCGAAAGCCGGAGGCTGAGCGCTCCAGACGTGTAGAACGTAAATAGCAGGGTCAAACCGCTCATCCCGAGAAATCGGAAGTTGCCGATGATTGTCACCACGCCCTTGGTCAGAGCGAGGCTTCTCATGACAACCGCCAATATCCCGATCGGGATGAGGATGGCGATCATTCGAAGATTGAGCGAGAGACTCGTGAGAAGCTCCCGACCCAACGCGTTTTCAAACCACAAATCTCGAAAAGACCTCGCGATAGAGATCGGTCCGGGAAACGTGGACTCGGGGATCATGTACCAGAAACCAACCGCAAAGAGGACGTGAACAAAAGTGATTGCTCTCGTCGCATTCGATGGTGCTGGAACATGCGGAAGCACGGCGGCCAAGGCTTTCCTCGACCATGTATTTGCTTCTCTTACCCTTCGATTGAACTGTGAAGATCTCGCGATCGCAAGATCTTTTTTGACAGATTCTTCTGTTGCCAATTTCTTCCCTCTCTGTTTCAAAATACCTAATTAATACTGAAAAGAACTTCCCTTCAACCCAGCCTCCTTCTTTAGTGCTAACTAGAGAAAGGGGCTTGGAAAAGGGTCCAACTGGGCCGAGTGACCTCGGTGTTGGACCTTAATCGGATTTGACCTTATCTATCCGCAAGGTGTTAAAGAACTGTTACCGGCCGAGGGTTATCTCGACACGGCGATTGAGCGCTCGCTCCGATGCCGAATTCTGATCGGCGTTGGGATTGAGCGGCTTGTCTGGGCCAACACCTGATGCGTTGAGACGCACCGATGGCATGGTACCCTTCGACATCGCGATGATCTCACGCTTCACGCTTTCGGCGCGACGACGCGAGAGATCGCGATTGAGATCCGCCGAACCGGTGTTGTCCGTGTGGCCGAGGATTTCGACCTTGAGACTACCGGTGGCGAGTTGACGATAGATCTTCTCGATGATCGAGTAGGAACTGGGGTTGACCCTGTCCGAACCGATATCGAAGTTGATCGAGTAGTTGGCGTTGCCAACGACTTCCGTCACTCCGCCTTCGACGAATTCGACCTTGTCCGCCTTCCCTGCCGTGTTACCGAGCATGGAAACCGCCTTGCTCACAGCACCGAGTTCGAGAATTTCGTTCACGGGCTGCAGCTTCTTGATGACGGTCGGTGCTAGGTCGTGCACCATTTCTCCATACTGGGTATACACCGCAGCATAGATGTTGTCACCACCACCGAGACCGTAGTACTCAGCGGTGTCGGAAATGTTCCAGACTCGGCTACCGCCGAACTGAACGTCGTAACCAGCCTTGTTGCGATGAGTGACACCCTTGTAGAGGGACGCCCACTCCTTCGCACCAAGACTTCCACCCTTCGTCCGATAGATGGCGACCGCATACTCCGTTGCGCGATTGAGCGCGACATCGGAGACCTTGATCATGTCCGCAGCTTCGGAAACTCCAGCGAAGATATTCGCCAGTGACTCCTCATGCTCACGGACCCATCCACGGACACCGAGAACCGTCGCGGCCATCTGGTTCCGGTTCTCTCTCGTGGAGATTGCGGAAACCAGAGTGTCACGCTGACCCTTGGCGAGGTTCGTATCGCCAGGGGTCCACGTCGAGACACCCTCGACGCAGACATTCTTCTTCTCGCCGGTGGGCTTACCCTTGTTGATCACGACGCGCTCCTCGCAGTACCCAGTGTTGTACTTCTCGACAGCATCGAGGAAGTCACTGGTGTTGAGGAAATTCACGGCGTCGGGATCCCAAGTCTTCTCGTCTGGGTTGACCTTGAGTCCGTTGACCCGAGACCAGAAGAGAGCGAGGAGGTGATCACCGTCCCAGAAGTAGTTGGCGATCAGCCCGCCACGCTTGGTATTCTTGCCAAGCGCCATTTGCGGGTTGTCCTTCCACTCCACGGGAACGAAGACCTGATCCTCACCATAGGACGAGCCGACGGCACCTGCAGCGACAACTTCGCAATCCCTCTCGGGAAGGTTGTTGTCCTTGCATATCTTGCGCATCTCCTCGTTCCACTGAGCGATGTAGGCAGGGCCTCCATCACCCATGACGATGACGGCCTGGACACCCTCTTCAGGGTTACCCTTGCCACCACCTTCAGCCCAGACCTTGGCAAACTTGGTGAGTTCCGCCTTCATCTGGTTGGTGTCGTCTTCGTTGACGATCTTCACGTACGCCCCACGCTTGCCCACGGTCGAATCCGTCAGAGTGACGGGTCCACCATTGGCAAGGAAGAGGGCACTCTGCGCACCCCACTTCATGACATGGAAGCGGACTTCCTTCGTGGCACTCCGCGTTGCCGGCCTCCCAGAGGGAAGCACGACGTTGACGTTGTTGGCCTTGTTGGCGCCGACCTCGACATCCGAGAGCGACACTTCCTTCGGGACATCGGCTTCACGGATGTGACGATACGGAAGCAGGTAGTCCTGGTAGTAGTAGCCGAAGACCATCACGACAATGACGACGAGAACTGCTTTGGGGATGATCCCCAGATTGTTCCAGATCTTCTTCACTGGCGCACTCCTTGAAATTCGTACTTAAATTAACTGATTGTGTGTCGTCAATCTCACTTGAGATTAACGACACGGTTAAGGGAAAACTCCGAAGGTCTTACTTGTGCCCATCACTGGGCGGCAAGAGACCACGGAACCGACTTGATGGATCGGTAGAGGAAGCGCCGATCTGACGCGGCTTGGAAACAGGAACCTCCTGCAATACCTCGGTTTTCACCTTGGCAAACAGGGTGGTTGCTTCCCCGCTTTGAGCCAACTGTCGCTGACTCTCGGCGAAAGTCGACATGCTGCCGACACGTCCCATCAGCTCACGGACGAGATCTTCTTCGCCAATGGCGTCATCGATCTTGCCTTCGCTGATGCGTTGCTGTACGACAGACATCACCCCCTCGACTTCTGCGAGAAGGCTGTCGGTCTGATTCATGAGAATCTGGGCAGACATGTTGTAGAACTTGGTCTGCTCGGACGAGCCGAGCATACCACGAACTTCACGACTGCCTTCGGCGGCCTCCTGTGCCGATTCGAACTCCTGAACCATCATGTCCACGTTGAACCGAGTGACCTCAGTGTACGCATCAATGACATTCTGGAGATCCTCGAGGATCGTCACGAGCCCTTGTTGGAACGCGAGACGCTTCTCGAGACGCTTGATCGCATCCTTCATTGGACGGACCTTCGCGCTCAGCACAGTGAACTCCTTGTGGAGTGACTTGTCGTGCCACTTCCGCCCGTTGTCCGAGCTTCCATTGGCAAGGCAATACTCCGCACGCCTCTCTGCCTTCTCAAGCGCAGAGATCGTTTCATCAAGGCGACGTTGTGCCGACTTCTGACGACCACGAGCGTTGGTCAGGATCTCCTGATTCCGTACGCCCATTGGCTCCAGATAGTGGCCCACATACGCCTTGACACGAGCCACGGGTTTGACCTTCGCCACTCTGAGAGCGACTGCGTCGACCCACCCCATGTACATGTACCACGCCGCGTTCCTGACGGTCGGATTGAGTACGAAAGAAATCACAAGACCGATCAGTGCCAGCTCAATGCCGAGCACCGTCAGCTTGTATCCCGCCTCAATTCCAAGCTCCGCGAAACGAATCACGTAAGGGAGAACCTTGGTTCCCACACCCACGATAGCCGCCGCGAAACCGAGACCGAACACGGTCCGACTGATCTTCTCCTTGGTGAGGAGAAACTTCGGTGCCGACCCAGAAAGGGTTGGTATTTCCATAGCCATCAGTTGTCCTTCCTACTTCGGAGCGCTAGGCGCCACGAAGTTCAAAAGTTGCGTGAATTTGACACGAAGAGCATTCACCGCACCCCTGAATCGGGCAAGGTTCTCTTCGTACTTCTGAGCAACACCGGACAGACCTTCCTGAAGTCTCGCGACCTCATTGAGAGCCTGCTCACGCTCGCCATTCAGACGAGCGATTTCTGCATCCAGATCCCGCACACGACCTTCGAGCTCAGCGACCGCCGACGTCTTGTCGGCGATTTCGGCACCCTGACTCTTTTCCGAGTCAGACTGATAGCCTGACTCGTAGTCAGTGAGTAGCCGAAGACGTTCACCGATCGCCCTCGCAATCTGGGTTGAGTCGAGCTTCGAGTGTGCAGCCGCCACAGCGACAAGCGCCGCGGCAGCACACTGTCTCTGGTCAGGAATGATCCTTTCCAGAGCATTACTCTGAGCGATGAACTCCCTGAACCCAACTTCTTTCGAATCCTGATTCAGGGCGTTCTCGATCGTCGCAATGAGTTCCCTGTCCGCACCGGAAACCGGCTGAGACACAGAGACTGAGTGCGGAGATACTCCCGTGGTACGCTCATAGAGCGTTGCGGAAGGACCCGTACGAAGCGCCGCCAATGTGGCAGCAGTTTGCACGGGACGAGGAGAAGTCGACGGATTTCCCGCCGAATCACCCGGAATTTCGGGTTCAGATGACGAGTCCCCCCCGTCACCTTTCCAGAACAGAGATTTGAAACTCACGTCATCACCCCCTCTTTTTTCCCTTGTTTGACAAGGTACTGTTTTTGTCACTTAAAGTGACCCCAGAACATTATTATCATATAAATAGAAAACTGTCAATAGTTAAACATGTAAGTAATTTATACAGAACAACATGGTATAATCCCCTCTATGATAATACTGACTGTCATACCAATAAGTCGTGGGATCGGAAAAGACACTCTGACATACTTTACCAAAAAAAATGTACCTGTTGGTTCTATCGTCTCCATACCACTTCGAAATAAAAAAGCTCACGGTTTAGTTATAGCTAACCGAGAAGCTTCTGAAATAAAGTCTGAACTAAAATCTCTTTCATACAGTATTAGAAAAATAGATAACATAGAGTCCAGCTCTTTTCTTTCTGATTCTTTTATTTCTGGCGTGGAAGAAATAGCGAACTTAAACGCATCATCTGTTGGAGCGGTTTTATCAGCACTGATTCCAAATGCGATACTCGAAGGTAGTAACAAACTTTCCTACACTCCAAAAGAAACAGTGAAGGCTTCGTACGAGACTCTACTTATACAGTCTGACGACGAAGATAGATATGCGACATACAGAAGTCTCATACGCGAAGAGTTTGCAAAAAACAGAAGTGTATTTTTCTGTTTACCGACAACCGAAGATCTTCTTAATGCAAAATCGACTCTAGAAAAAGGTATAGAAAACTACACTTATGTACTACATTCTGGTTTGGATAAAAAAGAAATATTGAAACTTTGGACAAAAATCGTCGGAGAAATACACCCCGTGCTTGTGGTTATGACTGGATCTTTTCTCTCTATTCCACGTGACGATCTAGGCACTATTATTTTCGAAAAGGAATCATCCCGAGCTTATAAAATGCAGAGTAGACCATATATAGATATAAGATCTGCCGGACAGATAATCGGGAAACATTCTCACAGTAGAGTAGTTTTTGGCGACACTTTGCTACGAGTCGAAACTTTGTGGCAAGAAAAAAACGGAATGTACGCAGAACTATCCCCTCTCAAGTTCCGCTCTCTAACAACAGCAACGTGTGAACTTTTGGATATGCGGGCTCCAGAAGATGCAAAGAAAAAAGATTTTGTGGTTATTTCTCCAGAGATGAAAAGTCTTATAAAAAATGCTGTAGAAAACAACGAACAAACTTTTCTCTTCTGTGGAAGGAAGGGGCTCTACCCTATGACTGTATGTAGTGACTGTGGAACGACAGTTGTCTGCAAAAACTGCTCTGCGCCAATAGTTTTATACAAAAGAAAAAGCGCTGATGGTAAAAGTCGAAATCTTTTTGTATGTAACCACTGTGGAGAGAGAAGAGATGCCGAGGAGTTATGTCTGCACTGCAAAGGTTGGAGACTGAACCCGTTAGGTATAGGTATAGATAGAGTAGTTGAAGAAATAGAGGGTCTTTTTGAAAACAAAACAATCATAATAATGGACAAAGAACACATAAAAAACCATAAACAGGCAGTAAAAGCTCGTGATATTTTTTATTCATCTCCGGGAAGTATTATGGTTGGTACAGAAATGGCGCTAACATATCTAAACCAAAAAATCGAAAATACTGGGGTTGTATCATTAGACTCTTTCTTCTCGATTCCAGATTTTCAGATAAATGAAAAAATATTTCATATTCTTCTGGCACTACGCGCGATGTCAGAAAAAAATATGCTAGTCCAAACACGCCAAGAAAACACAAAAATATTTGATTATGCACTCAAGGGCAACTTGATGGATTTTTATAGAGATGAAATAGAAGAAAGAAAAGAAATCGGTTTTCCACCGTTTACTACGTATATAAAAATAACTTTAGAAGGAGAAAAAAGTGCTGTGAAAAAAGAAATGGATAAAATATCTGAAATACTTAAACCATATGAATTATCTATATTTGACGCCTTTAACCCGGGTATAAAAGGAAAACATACTATGCACGGGCTGATATCACTTTTGAAGGGTCAGTGGGTGGACAAAACACTACTAGAAAAACTGAGGGGTCTACCACCAAATGTAACTATCAAAATAGACCCAGACACACTTTTGTGATAAGTTTAAATCATCATATTTTGACATATTTTACATCTATATGACAATAAAAATATTACAAAAAGAATCGCCTGTCCTACGAGATATAGCCAAAGAAATACCTATCTCGGACATATCGAGCCCAAAAATAAAGAAAATCATTGAGGAAATGAAAGTGGCTCTAGAGTCCCAAGAAGATGGTGTGGCTATAGCTGCACCACAAATAGGATATTCTTTGCGTATTTTTGTTGTATCAAAAAGAATAGAAGATATTGTAAAAGAAGCAAAAAAAATCAGAATATCTAAAAAAGTTATTCCCGACGAAAATCTAGAACTATCTGCTCCAATGGGAAAAGATTTAGTCTTTATAAACCCTGTTATAAAAAAGATATCAAAAGATAGAAGAGTCATAGAAGAAGGGTGCCTTTCTGTTAGATACTTGTATGGAAAAGTTAGTCGTGGAAACAAAGCAACTGTAGAAGCCTATGATGAGAACGGAAAAAAATTTGAGCGAGGAGGGGCTGGACTTTTAGCGCAAATATTCCAACACGAAATAGACCACCTAAACGGAATACTTTTTATAGATAAGGCAAAGTTTGTAGAAGAAATTATCCCAGAACACGTCAGTCGAAAAATAAAAAATACTAAAAAATAAAGATGATCAAACCAGAAGAAATAAACTGGATCTTTTTTGGAACATCTAACTTTTCAGTAACAGTCTTAGATGAACTGAAAAACAACGGTTACAAACCCAGCCTTGTGGTGACAGTCGAAGACAAACCAAAAGGTAGAAAAATGTTAATGACTCCACCAGAGACAAAAATCTGGGCTGAAAAAGAAAATATAAAATGTATACAGTTAAAGACACTACGCAACAAAGAAAGTATTGAGAATATAAAGTCGTACGCCGGAAACGGTTTTGATCTGTTTGTTGTGGCATCATATGGGAAAATAATCCCTCAAGAGATTTTGGATTTGCCAAAATATAAAACGCTGAACGTACACCCCTCTCTCCTACCAAAACTCCGTGGAGCTTCACCTCTACAAAGTGCTATTTTGGAAGAAGATAAAACTGGAGTTTCTATCATACGACTAGACGCCGAGGAAGATCATGGACCAATAATCGCCCAAAAAAATATAGACATAGAGTGGCCACCATACGAGGACGAACTAGAAAAAGTATCCGGCGTTGTTGGTGGTAAACTGCTAGCAGAAGTTATACCGGATTGGATGGACGGGAAAATAAAAGAGGCAGAACAAGACCACCCCCTTGCAACTTTTTGTAAAAAAATAGAGAAAACTGATGGAGAGATAAACCTTTCAGATGATCCGGAGAAAAACCTACGCAAAATCCGTGCGTATTGTGTATGGCCTACTGCATATTTTTTCGAAGACGATACAAAAAAGAGAATCGTTATAAAACGTGCTCACATAGAGACAGGAAAACTGATACTAGATAGAGTTATTCCGGAAGGAAAAAAAGAAATGAACTATAGTGATTATTTAAGAGGTAAAAAACTAGTATAGTTTTTGAGCGTCACGAATATCTGCTGTGTATTCTAGCGAAGCATTAACTGTTTTCTGCATACCGTACAAAAGAAAGATTATCAAAATGGAGCAACACAAAACAAAAGCCGATACGCCGTTACTAGCTCTTTGATTGAAATGTCCTATTTCAATCATTATGATTTTCGTCTTATGTCTATTCTCTTCAAAAGTGATTTGATGACAGCCCCACCACGTCTTACCAACGTATCTCTTTTTGTCTTTCGAGAAACAATAGCTCTCTCTGCCTCATCACGAACAACATCTATAGCTGTGTAAATATCTACCTCTTCTGCTTCAGCAAAAATCTGTCCGTTACCAGGCTCGACAATGTTAACTTCTGCTCTAAAAATATCACCTGATTTGTGATGGTTTGTAGTTTTACCTATTTCCACCTCACATAAAATGTTATCCCTCATCCCTAAAAACTTTTCTAATGATGATACTTTTCTGTTAACATACTCCTCAACTGCTGGGGTCAAATCAAATCCTTTTGCTCTTATTTTTATGTTCATACT
>JBEBJM010000005.1:0-15479 GCA_040079895.1 Nitrospira sp. | reverse complement strand
AAAAATACAGAAGAAAATATATAAAAATGAACCGTAACGCCATATCTATACTAAAAATATCCCTATTCTCTGTTCTAGGGCTCATAATTTTAGGCTATTCCCTATTCCAAGCCCAAAAAATCATAGTTGGCCCCGTTATAGAGGTTTATACACCAGAAAACGGCGCAACCTACAGCCAAACCCTAATAGAAATAGAAGGCCGAGCACGTAATATTGCCTACCTAAACCTTAACGACAGACCCATATTTACAGACAAAAATGGCTACTTTAAGGAAAAATTGCTCCTGTCCCCTGGCTATAATATAATTAAGCTAGACGCAAAAGATAAGTTTAAAAAGTACACCGAGAAGAAACTAGAATTAATATTAAAGGAGTATTAAATTTTTGTTGACTCATAATATTTTTAAGGACTACGCAGGCGGGTAGCCGAGTCGGAGGAAAATCGCACCAGCGATTTATCCGTGCCTTAAAAATATTATGAGGAGAAAGAAAATTTAATTAAATCACAAATAAAAATTAACCATGCAAAAGAAAAAAACACCGAAAGCAGATAAAGAACAAGTTGGAACAGTTAATGTTGAAAATACTCTCCGAGAAATCCGGACTAAATTCGGTGACGACTCTATCATGATGCTTGGTGACAAACCACATGTAGATGTAAACGCTATTTCTACAGGATCTATTGGTTTGGACAGCGCACTAGGTGTTGGTGGACTTCCTCGTGGAAGAATAATAGAAATCTTTGGACCAGAATCATCTGGTAAAACTACCCTATCACTTCATGTAGTAGCAGAAGCACAGAAAAAAGGTGGCATATGCGCATTTATCGATGCAGAACATGCTATGGATCCAGAGTATGCACAAAGACTTGGAGTTAACATAAACCAACTGCTTATCAGTCAGCCAGACAACGGCGAACAAGCTTTGGAAATTGTAGAGTCACTTGTGCGTTCTGGAAAACTCGATGTTATTGTTATCGACTCCGTGGCTGCGCTTACTCCAAAGGATGAGATAGAGGGAGATATGGGTGCTCACCATGTTGGAAAGCAAGCTCGTCTAATGTCACAGGCACTCCGCAAACTAACAGCTATTGTGG
This sequence comes from Nitrospira sp., assembly GCA_040079895.1. GTDB lineage: Bacteria > Patescibacteriota > Minisyncoccia > Phycocordibacterales > DATDWN01 > C7867-006. Next base: position 14,383 of record JBEBJM010000005.1, on the reverse strand, counting down.
CAAAATCAAAAACAATTGTTATTTTCATAAACCAAATCCGAATGCAGATAGGTGTTATGTTCGGAAACCCAGAAACAACTCCTGGAGGAAAAGCTCTAAAGTTCTACACTAGTGTGCGTATCGATATCAGACGAATAGCCCAGATAAAGAAAGGTGAAGAAATCATGGGGGGACGTATCAGAGTAAAGGTTGTAAAAAACAAAGTTGCCGCTCCATTCAAACAAACAGAGTTCGATCTAATGTACAACGAGGGTATTTCTCGCGAGGGTGAACTTATCGCTCTTGGTGAAAAAATGGGAATTATCTCAAAGTCAGGAACTTCTTATAGTTATGGCGAGGAAAAACTAGGCAGAGGCTACGACGCTACTCGACAGTTCCTAAAGGATAAAGCAAACAAAAAAATCGCCGAAGCGATACTGAAAGACATTCGCGCAGGACTTTCTAAAAACGGTGGATCTGTGGTGGCAAGTAGTGGTGGTGAGTCTGAATCAGGAGAATAATTTGATTTTACGACTTAAATAGGCTATTATTTCCCCTGTTATCATAATTTCAAACTCATATGGCAATGCTAGATTATAGTGAAATAACAGAGAGAAAATACATCGTTTTTAATGGTGAGCCTTGGGAAATTATCACGTCTCATGTTTTCAGAAAACAACAGCGAAAACCTGTTAACGCTGTTAAAATGAAAAACCTTATTACAGGTAAAGTAACAGAGCAGTCTTTCCACGTGTCAGAAAAAGTAGAAGAAGCGGAGATAGATCAAAAAGATGCAAAGTTTCTCTATCAAAACAGAGGAGAGTTCTGGTTCTGCAATCCAGAGGTTCCATCTGAAAGATACAAAATAGAAGAAGACACAATCGGACCTCAAGCAAAGTTTATGAAGAAAGATATGATAATCCAGCTTATGTCTTTTGGAGATAAAATGATTGGTGTAAAAATCCCGATAAAAATTGAACTGAAAGTCATCGAGGCTCATCCAGCAGTCAAAGGTAACACTGCCCAAGGTGGAACAAAAATGGTCAAACTAGAGACGGGTGCAGAAATACAAGTCCCTATGTTTATAAAAGAAGGTGAGATAGTAAAAGTAAACACAGAAACTGGTGAATACACAGAAAGAGCTAGCGGAAATAGTTTCTAAACAACAAAAAAGCCTCCGATCGGAGGCTTTTTTGTTGTTTATATTATCTAGAAACAAACGGTAGGAGTCCCATGAAGCGAGCTCTTTTTACAGCTGTCGCCAGATTTCTCTGGTGCTTTGCTGTAACACCTGTTCTCTTGCGAGAGATGATTCGAGCATGAGGATTTAAGAATTTCTTCAACAAATCAACATCCTTGAAATCGATGTATTTTATATTGTTTTCAGTAAAGTAACACTTTTTAGAATTCATATTTTATCTTTAGTTTATAATTTTATTAGAATGGAATATCTTCTGGGTTTATTTCTTCTTCTGGGTATTCAATAGTGTCCAAAGCCTTCTTTCCATCATCGTGAGCTGGTTCAGCTGGAGTGTAACCCCCTGTCCCGCCCTCTTTTCTTGGACCAAACTGTATTCTGTCAGCAATGATTTCTGTTCGGTATTTTTTAACACCACCAGCATCATCCCAACTTCTTGTTTGCATTCGTCCTTCAACTAGAATCGAAGCGCCTTTTTTCATGTATTGTCCGACTATTTCTGCTTGTCGTCCGAACACTACTACATTGTGATAATCGACGTTCTCCTGTTTAACACCGTTTTTGTCTTTCCAAACTCGGTTTGTTGCAACAGAGAAACTGGCAACTTTTATGCCACTTGGTAGAGCTTTTATCTCAGGATCTCTTGTTAAGTTACCTATGACAATCGCTTTGTTTAGATACATGATTTTTAGTTTAATTGTTAAGCTATAACCAAATCATCAATACTCTTGTCTAGCTCCTCTGGAGCAACTTCCTTGTCTGCTTCGACTTCTGAAACATCTTCTACAACACCTTCTGTTTCATAACTATCGTCTGACCTTTTCGCCTCCTCTTTCTTTAGCATCATCTTGCCATTTAGAAGAGTGTTTTCTCGCACAGTTTTAATAATAATATATCTCAAGATGTCTACGTTAGCGTCTAGTGCCTTCTTTACTACTTCAATCCCTTCACGTGACATTTCGAACTTTACCCATCCAAAGTACGCTGAAGTACATTTGTGACGAGTTGTTCCGACAACTTTTGTCATTGGGTAAGCGAGATCAAGAGACACTGGTGTCTCTAGTGAAATCACAGTACCGCCTGCAGAAGTCAACATATCTTTTATATCTGTTGCTTTAGCAGGAACTTGCTCCATAGCAAGGGACGGAAGGAGTAAATACGAGACCTCATAAACGGCCAAAGTATCACCCTTTTCTTGTGTTTTTTCTTCCATAGACCATAGACTACCATAGGAGACGGGGCTATGCAATAGCTACATCCGCACACTAAATCTGGCATTGTTTCTATTGCAAAACATGACTTTTTACAAGAGATAAAATTATTTATCAGTTAAACAACTGATAACCCTTTAGAAACATGGGGCAATTATGCCAGATTTAGTGTGCGGATAAAAAAACCCGCATCACATTGGCCAAAATAGCCACCCTTACCACCTCCAAATCCTCCCCTTTTATCTCCGCTATTCTCTTTACAACCTCTTCTACGTACAAAGGCGAGTTTCTTTTTCCCCTGTGAGGGACCGGAGCCACAAAAGGAGCGTCCGTTTCAGAAAGTATCATACTTAGAGGGGTTGCTTTGACTAGCTCGTCATAATCAGGAGTAAAAGTAATAACCCCCGTAAAAGAGACTGTAAAACCTATGCTCAAAAAACGTTTCAGAGTATCTATATCTCCCGCAAAAAAGTGAGCGTTACCGCGCAGTCTACCACCAGAGAGTTTGAAATGGTGTTCTAGTATATCTAGCGCATCGCGATATGCGTCCTGTGTTCCCTTGCTAGAACGAATATGTAACATCAGTGGTAAATCTTTTGATAAAGCTAGATCTATGTGATACTCAAAAATAGTTTTTTGTATTGTCTTTAAAATAAAGTTATCTCCTGATACCTCACCCTCCAGAGGTAGACGAAAGTAATCCAAACCGCACTCTCCTATCGCCACCACTTTTTTATCGTCAGCAAGGTCCGTCAACCTCTCATCAAAAACAGAACTTTCATCTAGATCACTAGGGTGCTGACCTATGCAAGCAAAAAGGTTGTCGTGTTTTCCCGCCATTTCCACGGCAATTTTTGACGTGTCGAAACTTGTACCTATAGTTATGGTACCTATTTTCGCGTGTTTTATCTTTTTTATCTCTGCTTCTCTATCATGATCAAAATCTGGAAAGTAGAGATGTGAATGTATGTCAAAATATTCAAACATATTAGTCTTTTCTCAAAAATAGAGGGGTTTCTGGAGCTTTGTTTTCTTTTATTAGTTTTTTAATCTTTTCAGATGTTTCTGGAAGAATTGGTTTTAACAAATCAGCGATCAAAAACAGTAGGAAAACTAAATCTGTGATTATTTGTTTACCTTTTTCTGGATCAGTCTTCACAACCTTGAATGGGTGTTCTGTTTGTATAAGCAAATCTACCGCAGAAATCTGTCTGGAAATAATATCTAATGCTTTATTAATTTCAAAACTATCAATGTGTTGATAAAAATCCTTTTTAATATTTTGGTCCAAATATTTAGCCAACCTCTCTTCATTTAAATCAACACTGTTTTCTAGATTTACTTCTGCCATTTTCATAACACGAGAAACTAGATTTCCTAAACCATTTGCAAGTCCCCCATTATAAGAATCCTTAAACCTCTCTAGAGTTACATCGCTATCTTCAAAAGAGGAAACTTCTCTAGCAACAAAATACCGTAGAGCATCTGTTCCATACTCCGCAACCAAGTCCTTTGGATCTATTACGTTACCCAAAGACTTGGACATCTTCTGGCCGTCACTTTGAATAAAGCCGTTTATGATTATGTGTTTACTGTTTGGAAGCCCAGCCGACATTAGCATCGCCTGCCACATAGCAGACTGCTGTCGCAAATTATCTTTACCACAATACTGAACTGGTGCGCCATTTACCCAATACTTTTCAAAAGTCTCAATATTCTCCGGCCAACCCAAGGTTGATACATAGTTAACCAAGGCATCAAACCAAACGTACATAACGTGATCTGGGTCGTTTGGAACTTCTACACCCCAAGACATTTTTGATTTCTGACGAGAAATACTAAAATCTAGAAGTCCCCTCTCAACAAAAGCTTTTATTTCATTGAAACGAAAATCTGGAATAACAAAATTTGGATTTTCTTTGTAAAAATCTAAAAGCGGTTTTTGATATTTAGAAAATCTAAAGAAGTAATTTTCTTCTTCTCTTATTTCCAACTCTTTATTTGGATGCAAAGGACAAACGCCATTTTCCAAATCAGAATCTTGTTTTTCTAGCTCACAACCAACACAGTACTTTACTTTGTAGTTCTTTTTATAAATATCACCAACATTGAAACATCTCATCCAAAACTCCTGTGCAGATTTTATATGATGTTCATCTGTTGTTCTAACAAAATGCAGATCTGGTTTTAAACCAAGAAGATCTTTTAAGTTTCTGAAAGTTTGAGACTTTTCGTCTACAAAACTCTGCACACTAACTCCAGCATTTTGAGCATTATCAAATATTTTTTGTCCGTGTTCATCTGTGCCAGTGTTGAAAAAAACGTCAAAACCCTCAACTTCTTTTGCTCTAGCAACAATATCTGCACGGATTATTTCCATAGCAAAACCTATATGAGGATCGGAGTTTACGTACGGAAGCGTAGTTGTAATATAAAAATTTTTAGACATATTGCTTTTGTCGGACAGGAAATAAAACTAGTTACTAGAATTAAGCATTCTCTCTGTCTTCTCTATTTTATCTTTTTCAAAATCATCAACAAACTCTATGATAGCTGAAGCCACAGGTACCGCTAGTATGACACCAACGAAACCTGCAAGTTTAAAACCCGCAACCAAAGCTACGATAGAAACTATAGGAGAAACACCGACGACTTTTTTCACAACTAGCGGATAGATAAGCTGATTCTCAAACTGATGAACAATAATATAAAGACCAATAGTGATAACAGCTAAAGGAAGTCCGCCAGAAACAAAAGCAATCAGAACAGCTGGTATGGAAGCTAGTATAGGACCAAACAGCGGTATGATCTCAAAAGCGGCAGCAAGTACAGCTAAAAGCAGAGGGTTTGGAACGCCGGTTATAAGAAGACCTAGATAAACGAGCATACCTATGATGATTGCTAGGATAAGTTGCCCCTGCATCCAAAGACCGATTTTTCTTTGTGATCTTTTCCACAAAGCCACAACATATTTTTCGTGTTTTATTGTAGTGATAGCTTTTAAAAACTTTCCAACACCATCGTCTTCTACAGCAAGATAGAAAGAAATAACAATCATTAAAAGAAAGTTCAAAATACCACCGAAGACTTTGGCTACAGTACTAAAAGTATCAGAATAAATACCTGTTATGATTGTATTTATTTGAGAGATAACTGTATCTAGGTTTATACTACTTGTTATTCCAGAAAAAGAACCTGATGAAAGAAAATCACTTCCGGCGATAGTGTCAGAAATACTATTCACATTAAAATATGTTGAAGAGTTTCGTAAGAAATCACTTGATTGATACAGTAGCGGAAGCAGGAGAAAGAAAACTACACCAATCAAACATATTGCCATAGATAGATAAATAAGTATCACAGAAAAAAGTCGTGGTACCCCCCTTCTAATAAACCATTGAGTCCCAGGTTCAACAGCAGAGGCTACCACAATAGACATAAGCAAAACCAGAACAAGCTCTTTTAGTATAAAAAGTGCAACAAAAAGCAGACCTATCGATATGGTCTTTACTATTGTGCCAGCACTTATACTAATAGTAGTGTGGTCTCTGTATTCCATAAAAACATCATACCACAATAGTCACAAAGTGGAAAATGGAGAAAATACAGACTAAAGTTGAGATTTTACGTAAGAAACAAGCTCGTCTACAGTCATTCTTTTCTGCTCCCCTGTATCTCTATCACGAACAGTAACACCAGCATCCTTTTCAACAGTTTCAAAATCCACAGTCACACACCAAGGAGTTCCTATCTCATCTTGACGTCGGTATCTTTTTCCAATATTTCCGTTATCATCAAAGACAACTGCGCCGAATTCTTTTTTTAGTTGTTTGTATATTTCACGAGCTTTTTCTACCAACTCTGGTTTATTTTTAAGAAGTGGAAAAACAGCGATTTTTACTGGGGCGAGTTTTGGAACGAATCTAAGATAAGTTCTAACTTCTCCGTCTTGTTCGTCTTCTGAGTATGCTTGTGTTAAAACAGCCAAAATCAACCTCTCCAAACCAAAAGTTGGTTCGATACAATGAGGAATAAATCTTTCTTTTGTTGCTTCGTCGAAATATGAAAGATCAACACCAGAAACAGCTGAGTGGTTTCTTAGATCAAAATCCGTTCTATAAGCAAGACCGAGAAGTTCTTTTTGTCCAAAAGGAAAATCAAACTCCGTATCAACACTTCTTTTTGAGTAGTGTGCCCTGTCGTTTTCAGGAACTTCTATCTTATGTAGATTATTTTCTTTCAAACCTATTTCTTTCAAAAAAGTTTTTTGTTCCTCGTAAAGCTCATCAAACTTTTGCATAACTTTACTTTCGTCTCTTGGGTCAACAAAATACTCTATCTCCATTTGTCTAAACTCTCTTGAACGGAAAATAAAATCTCTTGGTGCTATTTCGTTTCTAAAAGCTTTACCTATTTGTCCCAAACCAAAAGGAAGTTTTGGATGCATTGAATCCAAAATATTTTTAAAGTTTACAAACATTCCTCCAGCTGTTTCTGGACGTAAATATGAAACTGAACTTTCATCCTCTGTCGCACCAACAAAAGTTTTAAACATCATATTGAACTGACGTTCCACTCCCAATTTACCTCCACAATCTGGACATTTACTTCTATCTTCAAGTTGGTCGGCTCGAAAACGATGATGACATTTTTCACATTCAACCAAAGGATCAGCAAATCCAGAAACGTGTCCTGAAGCTTCCCAAGCTTTTGGATTCATGATTATCGCAGCATCAACTCCATACATATCTTCTTTATCAGAAATAAACATCTTCCACCAAAGATTTTTTATATTGTTAGCAAGTTCTGCTCCATATGGACCATAGTCCCAAGTACCAGCCAAACCTCCGTATATTTCAGAGCCTTGGAATATAAACCCCCGTCTTTTACAGAGAGAAACTATCTTTTCCATCAAATCGTTTTTGTTTTCTGCCATATGAGCCTATATTAACCGATTTTAGACTTATTTCAAAGCCCAACTATCTGCCTATAATATCATCGCCTTGTCTAAAAGATGAATCGGAAAATTGAGTTGTAACTTGCGGAGCATTCAAACTTATTGATTTTGTTGTGTATGTATCTGTTGAGTTGACACTGGTCTGTAAAAGCAATGTTCCGATAGAGTTTATCTGGCTAACACTCGGAGTTAAACCTAGTTTAAAGGATATTGTTTTTGGTGACAGAGAATACCCTGTTCCGGCTGTTATGTTCCCAGCATTCCAAGAAACAACTCTGGTGTCTGGGTTGTAGTTTATTTTATCAGAAGCCGGAGAAACTTCTGACTTCCAAGAAACTCCTGCCGGTAGAGTAGCGCTAACGACAGTATCTTTTAGGTCGTTTGTTGTGTTTGTTAGCGACCATGTCACTGTGTATGTGGTCTCTTTGTCGGCACGTGGAGGTATAGGTCCGCTATTTGTGAGGGAGCCTTGGTTTCTATAGGATTTTGCTGAAATAGCTAGTTGAGAAGAAAGTTTTATTGTCACATCAGCAGATGAAGATATAGTTCCTGAATCAGAACCTGATCTGTCGCCGGTCATAACAACATGGACATCTATGTGTGGATTTTTTATAGATCTAACAGCGACTTGGTTGTTTATAGAAGACATTGAAAAAGATACGTCTCCGTCTTCTCCTGCCAAAATAGAACCTAGGATAGAAGTGGAGTTTTTGGACCACAAAACAGTATCATCCACTGAACGATAAAAACCTCCATCGCCCACCTGAACAGAGCTTCTGTCTAAAATATTCCCAGAGAGTGTTGCTTCTATGTGACTATTTAAAACTTTATCTGGTAAAGTATTTTGCCATTTTATATTCACAGGTATCTGCTGTCCCACATCAACCACACCATCACCAACATCCAAAGCTAGATCAAAAAATGATTTGCGTATTCCCACAGTAACAGCAGAACTCGCCAGAGGAGTATCAAAATCTTTTGAGTTATCACCGTTTTGGATACCAGCAGAAACTCTAAAAGATCTGTCTTCTAGATTCTGCCCAACCAAAACACCTTTTATCTTTAATGTTTTTTTATCTCCACCCTTTAGATCACCTATATTCCAAATAGAGTTATCACGAATAGGTTTTATATTTGAATCTTTATATGTAAAACCATAAGGATATTCAACTTTTACTAAAGTATCTTTCAAAACAACTGTCGAGTTTGAAGTCACATCTACAGAGAGGTTTATTTCTTGGCCAGAGTTTACTTCGGAAGGATACAGAACGTTTAAAAGAATCGGTGAGGAACCTATAAGTACATCGTATGTTTTTTCTTTTGAGAAAGTTGCGTTTGATCCTTTTACTCTATAGTCCAAACTAAACTTAAACTGTTTTACTGCGTCTTTTTCTCCAAAGATTAAAACTCTGATGGAGTGATCGCTCGTTCCACCTTTTGCTATGGTTCCAAGAGGTATTCTTTCACGTGTCAGCACTTTATTACCCTCTTCTATTGATTGAGTACCTATAGGATATTCGATAACTAGGTTTACATTTTCTAGATCTGTACGGTTTGAGTTTGCAACTGTTAACCCAACAGAAAGTTCCTCGCCAGATGAGACCGAACTAGGTGCGACGATTTTTATATCCAAATTGTTGGAAGAAATCATATTGAAACCACCGTAGAAAATAAAAAGTGCTACTCCAACAGAAGCTAAAAAGAAAACGACTGAACCAAGCAAAAACTTATTGAAAAATGAGTTGTTATGTTTAACCATAATTTCTGGAGAAATATCAAATGACTTTGGTGTCCCCCAATCAGTAGGTACGTTTATAGGGTGAGGTTCTACTGGAGTACGCCTCTCTTTTGGAACAACCGCTTCGTCTCGAGAATACAAAGTTCTCTTTAGTCTCTCTATACTACTTTCATCTGATTCCATGAACAAATTATAGCACAACGAAAAATATTTTTGATATAGAAAACCCCGAACATAGTTCGAGGTTGGAGTTTTTTTCGCTTTCTCCAAAGCGTTTGGGTTTCCAAGAGCGAACTCAGGACTTTTCAAGAAATCGACCGTCGGCTGTTTTCTCGCACTTGTCCCAAGAGTAGACCCTACCGTTCATGGCGATGTAGACCCCAATGTCCAAAACATTCAAGGCGCCGAAGGCAACCCCAATGTTGAACTCAGCGTCTGACTCGCGGAATCGGTAAGGTTGAGACGCGCCAGTGAGCACGATGACTTTGTCCCGAATGTCACTCAACACTCGAGCTGTTTCAATCATCGTATCCGTGCCGTGAGTGATGAGGATCTTGTTGGTGACCGAACCGAGGCAGGCCCTCCTCACTAGCTCACGATCTTCATCCGTCATCTCTAGACTGTCTTTTGCGCACAGTCTCTCGATGTCGTACTCAAGATTGAGCTTGAGTTTACTCTCCCCAATTTCCCGCACAGCTTGCTTGCCGAAGGAAAAGTTGAGAGTGCCCCTCTCCTCCCCGTAGATCTTGTCGATCGTCCCACCTGCCGTGAAGATCTTGATTCTCATTCTCTCCTCCTTCTGGTTATAGCTTATTTTTCGGATAAGCCAGTTCGTAACACTGAAGAATTGCATCCTCGAGTGACAACGAGTTGTGACTCAGCTTTTTCAGCGTCCAAAGAAGCAACCCGAGTAGTACTGGTGCCACGATGACTAGCATGAGTAGGAGCAGGATTCGCATGGTGATCTACCTCTGGTTGCTGGTTTTGGGTTTTGATGCGCCGGAGCTTACCCCACTTCACACCACTCTTGCTAAGAACTTTTGTCCTCATGCAAAACTTTTAGAGTTCACCTCTGTCAATAAGTTCAGCTAAGAGTTCAAAAAGAGCTCTGAGAGTCTCTTTTCTTATTAGGAGTTGAGTTATTAGTTGACTCTTATTTCTCCTTACTTTAATTCCAGAGTTATGAAGTGGGCTATCCTTACGAAAGTCTTCGTGGAGTATTGGCCGCCATAATTCGATTAGATACAAACGAGAGATTTCCTTGTGAACATAAACCCCCACATTACGTCTTTCTCCAACTGAGGTTCGATTACCTAGCAGCCAAGGGTTATTTTTTCTTGACATATTCTCTTCCTATGGAGAATGCAAAAACCACCGATATGGTGGTTTTGCGAGAATAATTTGTATTCAACCAACAGATCATCTTTCTCCGAACTTGCGCCAGAGCTGAAGTTAGCACCAAACTTAAATGGTTGCTGAAGCGTCACAGGGTCAGTACCCTCGGCTCACTCTTGATAATATTTGGTTGTCAACGAACTAGTTACCTACTCATAATATCAATTCACTATTTTTTAGTCAAGCAATCTACAACTGACTCTCTTTCAGAGCTTTGTTTATTACCGCAACCACTTTTATTTTATTTTCTTTTATTCTTTCCAGTAGAATATCCCCCCACTCATTTACCTCTTCCAAAAATATTTCTGTTTCAGAGTCCTTGACCACATAACCAAGCTCGTAGAGAATTCGCAAAACTAACAGAGTCTCAAAGTTTGAAATATTTTCTGGATCTACATTTTTCAAAAAATCAAAACCAGTTTTTACTGTCTCAAAAACTTCTCTGTGTGGAGACTCACCTGTAATCATTTTGAGCAGTACAGAAGCGACCTGTGAAAGAGTTCTGTGTGTATGCTCCGGAAGCCCGAAATAAAAACTACCTTTATCTACAACGTTCGTCACCTTCCAGCCGTTTTTGCCTTTTATACAAGAAATAGAAACATGAGAGTATTCCTGCAAAGCTGGACGAAGTTTTGAAACTGAAAGCCTCGCCGATCTAGCAGACGCAATAATCAGCCCAAGATCAGCAGTTAAAACATGTAGCAAAATATTCGCCTCCCCAAAAGGTGTGCGTTTTAAAATAATCCCCTCTGTAGTGTAGATATGATACGACATTGTTTTCTTACGAGCATAGAGAGTTAGAAAAACAAGAAGTGCTCCTGTGATGCGACATTACTTCACTATTGAAATAGAAACTTTGTGTCCTTCTATTTCAATAACATAAGTTTGTCTTTCTTCTGAATAAGATATTCCTTTTACTTGTGTTGGAGACTTTATCATATCTCCAAAAGTTTCTATAACTTTTTTAGCCTCTTCATCTACACAAACAACTAGTTGTATAAAATCGCTTGGTGAAAGCCCTTCTGTTTTACGTGCATCCTGAATACCACGTATAACATCGCGAGCCATACCTTCGTTTTTTAACTCCTCTGTTAGTTTTATATCTAACAATATTTCTTCTCCAATTGAATCATCGAAAATAATTTCTTTAACGTTAATTTCATCTTTAAGAATGTTCAGCAACTCCGCGTCATTCATTATTCTTAACTCTTTATTCTTTATTCTTAGATTAGCTAGTGGTTGTCTAACTTTGTGCCCAGCCTTCTGTCGTAGCTCTAAAGATTTTGTCACAACATCCCGAACTTTTGTCATAGTTTCCAAAAGCTCCGCGTCCACCACTCCAGCCTCTGGCCAGTCTGCCAAATGAACACTTTCTTTATCACTTTCTTCTTTTACTCTCTGATAAATCCTATCTGAGAAAAACGGTGCGAATGGAGCCATGTATTTTACCAAATTAACCAAGACGTATTTTGTTGTAGCCAGAGCTTTTTCTTTTTCTTCTTTATTATCAGATTTCAATCTCTCACGCGACCTTCTAACATACCAAGTTGAAAAATCTGAGACGAAGTCTCTTATGGATCTAACTGCTTCAAAAACTCTAAAACTATCCATGCGCTCTGTTCCGAGTTTTACAAGTTCATCGAGTTTAGAAATAATCCATCTGTCCAAAACATTTTCGCTTCCCCTTCCAGCACGAACAGAATCGTCTTTGTAGAGTTCATACAAAGCAACAATGTTTTCTAGGGGATTGAAAACTTTTTTCACTATTTCATCAACAGTTTTTTCATCGAAGTTTTTTGAGTCCCCCGGCTGGTTAACTGAATACATCCAGAGTCTCAAACTATCTACTCCGTATCTATCCATCATCTCCCATGGGTCAACAACGTTTCCGATAGATTTAGACATTTTCTTCCCTTGAGCGTCCAGTATATGACCAAGGCAGATAACATTTTTGAAAGCATTTCCTCTGTCCATCAAAACACCTATTGCGTGTAGTGTGTAAAACCAACCTCGTGTTTGATCTATCGCCTCAGAAATGTAATCCGCGGGAAAAGCCACTTCCTTTGTAGAAAAAGGATAGTTATCCTGAGCAAAAGGCATGGCTCCAGAGTCAAACCAAACATCCATAACTTCTTTTACACGAGTAAGAGTCTGTCCGTTTTCATCTATAAGCTGGATCGTATCGATAAAAGGTCGGTGTAAATCTAGCTCATAGTTTTCGTTGTGTGGAAGTGGGACAAAATCTATATCTCTAACTTCTGCATTATCAAAATTTTTAAAATCTCTGGTGCTTTTATACAAACTTTCATAAGAGAAACCGCTAGCAACTAAATTAAGTGCTCTCGTTGTAGCTCCATGAGAAATTATGAGAATATTTTTCCCTGAATATTTTGATTCTACATCGTACAAAAACTCTCCAGCTCTTTTTAAAACATCTTTGTAAGACTCACCGTCCTTTACTTTAAAACCGTACCTGTCTTCACTTTTGTTTCTCAAAGAAAAATAATCTTCTATATCTTTTCCATCAAATTCATTACCAACATTCCATTCTGCGAGTCTGTCATCAACAACAACTTCATCAAAATGAATGCCGGCTTTTTCCGCCACAATCTCCGCCGTCTCCTCTGCTCTAACAAACGGAGAGACAAATATCATATCGATTTTTTTCTCAGCCAAAAACTCTCCAGCTTCTTTTACTCTTTCAATTCCTATATCAGTGAGTTTATCCTCCTTTTTTTCATCAACATTCCATATCTGTTTTATATTTCCTTCTGTTTGCCCATGTCGCATAACAAAATATTTGTTCCCAGATTTTTTGGTGTGTTTCTTTAGATCATCTATACCACCTATCACTCTATGTTTTCCGTCTTTGTCTATCCAAACAGGCAGAGGTGTTCCCCAATATCTTTCTCGACTTATCGCCCAGTCTTTTATTTCACGAAGCCACTCACCAAAACGACCTTCTTTTATATAAGATGGTTCCCAATTTATATTTTCATTCTCTGAAACAAGTTTATCTCGCAAATCTGACATTTTTATATACCAAGAATCCCTTGCGTAGTAGATAAGCGGAGTTTTGCATCTCCAACAATGTGGATATGAGTGTTCGTATTTTTCTTTTTTAAAAAGCAGTCCCCTGTGCGCCAAGTCTTTAATAACATCAACAGCGACTTCTTCATCTTTTACAAATCTACCGGACAAGAAATCCATATCCTCCAAAAAATGTCCGTCGTCTTTTACCAAATGATGTTTTGGTAAACCAATCTGTGTACCCAAAACAAAGTCATCCTGTCCGTACATAACTGCCGTGTGAACAATTCCCACCCCATCTTCTGTTGTAACAAAATCCGCAGAATAAACTTTGTATGCTTTTGCAAAAGCTTCTGGATTTTTATCAGAAAACTTTTCTTTCATAAAAGGATAAAGTGGTTCGTATTCCATACCAACCATCTCACTTCCTTTGTGTTCAGCAATTACTTCATAAGGTTCTGTAATTACTGATAGTTTATTTTTTGCTAAAACCAAAACTTCATTTCCAACTTTTGCTTCTACATAAGTAATGTCACTACCAACCGCAAGAGCCACATTTCCAGGTAGAGTCCATGGTGTTGTTGTCCACGCCAGAAAATAACCGTTATCTACCCCTTTTATCTTGAACTTTGCAGTAACCGACAAATCTTTGTCATCCTGATAACCTTGTGCCAACTCGTGAGAAGACAGAGCTGTTCCACAGCGCGGACACCAAGGTAAAACTTTGTAATCTTTATACAAAAGTTTTTTAGAATCAACTGTTTTTAAAATATTCCAACAAGACTCGATGTAAGAGTTGTGATATGTCACATATGGATTTTCTTGATCAGCCCAATAACCCATTCTGTTTGTAAATGCTTTCCATAACCCTATAT
>JBEBJM010000004.1:0-16923 GCA_040079895.1 Nitrospira sp. | reverse complement strand
GTCTTTCTATCATTTTCGTATCCTAAAATAGTTCCGTCGAAAGGTTCTTTGAAACCTCGAAGTTCATCGTTTATTTTTTTATCTATAACAATAGCGTTTAGCTCCCCCTCTGCAACTTCTGCCAGATCAAAATACTTCTGCATTATTTTTGACTGCAGTTCTACTCTTTCTTTTTGAGTTTTTAGTTCTTTTACTCTTGATTCTGCTTCTGAAACAGGAATCTCTTTACCCTCATGCAAAACAGTTTGTTTGGTTCTCATTTTTTCAACCATATCTGTCCAAAGAGCATGAGATGGAAGAGACTTCAGGGACAAAATCTTTTCTTCTGGTTCAGTTAAAACATGTTTACCCGCATCGAAACTTAGTTTCAAGAAATATCTAAAATCTTCTAGTTTTTTACTTTTTAAAAACTTCTTCTGAAGGTTGGGAGGGATTTTTGAAATGTTTATACTAAAGAAAACAATCAAGTTGCTCATCTTTTGTAGTCTTTGGGAGAGTAGGTTCGACTTTGCTTCAACTACTTTGTTAGAACTATCTAGATCTTGTGCTAGATGTAAGTAAAACATTATCCTCCCAGTCGGTATCTCTTCTATTTTTTTAAAATCCAAAAGAGCTGTTTTTAAAGCGTTTTCATTTGATAAATATTTTTTATCTTTTGAGTATTTTTTAGCAAAAGCTTTGTATACCTTTTCTGCAACTAAAATATCTTTTTCTATTCTCGGATCGTTTGGAGATTTATATAACTGTGACAAATCCCATTCAGTCTTTACTCCTGTCTTATTTTTATTTGTCATTTATTTTATATACTTTTTTAATACTTGAAAATCGGCAAGGATAGTTTCCTTGTTTGAGCCATCATACAGTGCAACCGCTGGATGGTAAAGGGGTATTATAACGATAGGACCATAGCCCGTGTTTGTTACAAACTCTTTACCATGGACTTTGCCTATTGTGTCTATTTCAGAAGATAGGCCAAAATGGTTCATAATATATGCCATAGAAAACCTACCGAGTGTTGCAATAACTGTTGGTTGGATTATATCTATTTGTTCGTCCAAAAAAGGCGCATACAGGTTTATCTCTTCTTGGGTCGGATCTCGGTTCTCTGGTGGACGGTCTTTTACTATGTTTGTTATGTAGACATCACTACGGTTTAGGTCAATAGAATCAAGCATTTCATCCAACACTTTTCCAGATCTACCACAAAAAGGTCTGGCAGTTTTTGCTTCGTTTTTTCCAGGAGCTTCGCCAATAAACATAATATGAGCAGTGTGACTTCCCTCGCCCACTACTGGGAAAAACTTATGCTTTAGTCTATATTCATAAAGCGGAGATTCTGAAAGAGATAAAAGTCTGTTTCTAATATCTTTCATCTTTTCAAACTTTTGTTCGAGTGATAGAGACATGTTACAAATATTTTTTTTGTCTGATAACTGAATCTTCCGGGAACCACCAGTCGTTTGAGTTGGTATCCATTATTGCCATAGCTATTTTTTTAGCATTTGCAGTTTTCAGTCGGTTTATGGCAAAACCAATCCACTCCTGCGCCCTGCTGTTTCCGGTGTCTATCTCCTCTTTTAAGGCCAGTATCCACTCCAGATTATCAGAGTCTTTTACTATGATAGCTTCTTTTGATTCGCGTTTTTCATATTCGCTTAATGTGTCAAACAAATCCTGTCCAAAAGGAACAGAGTCTGAAATATCTTTTATCGCGCTGTGTTCTTTTCTTTCAACATATTTTTGGTGGATGTGGTTTAGGTCAGATATTCGAGTTTCAGAAATATCGTGGAAAAGACACATTTTTAGAATCTTCAATGTATCGACATCCCCATCCATTTGTGCCAGAGCATATCCAATAAAAGCCGTTCTGTTTACGTGCTCTGCTACTGACTGCTCTCCTGTTCCAAGGAAGTGGAAACCACTTCTTGGAGTTTTAGCTAGCATCCCTACTTCAAACAAAAAGTTAGCAATACTTTTTTCGTTAGGGTTTATTTTATTTTTTTTAATTTTCCTTTTCATATTTACAATGCGTTTATTTCATCCATAACTTTTTTAATCTTGTCTTCATCCACCCCTATATCTTCTAGTAGTTTCTGGTTGTCTTTTATAGATTTACACAAAACTATTCCTTGGGCTAGAAGTTCTTTTTTCTCTCTGCCGTTTAGGTTAACCAGACATGTGAGTGGGTGGAGTTTTGACTCTAGTATCATATCGTGCAAGTTTCCAGTGGGTGGATAGTTCCAACCTATCATTTTCAGACCTCCTTGGCATGAACCGTATTCTATAGCGGTAGATGAAAACTTTGTATTTGTTACAAGCCATCCTTCATCTAGATCCCTTTCTCGTCCATAGTTAAACTTCATTTTGTGTAAATCATCAAAGCGGGCTTTTACATACAAAACAACTTTGAGGTCAGACTTTAGACCGAGTTCGTTGTGGAACTTTGCTTCTACCATGATCAGTTTCTCATCGTTCCATGCCACCACATCTATTTCGTGTTCAGTGCAGAAACCTTTTACTATTTGTCCGGTTTTTGCTTCAAAACCTTTCGCGCGGAAAATCTCTGCTACGAAATCTTCGAAAGGAAAACCAGATGGTCCGAGTTCCATAATAGCGTGACGAAGAGAATATTTTAGGGCAACAGGTTTTTCTTCGCGGTGGAGTATTTCAAAAGCATGTCTGTATATTTCGCGAGTGGTCATACCATCTTCTAGTTCGGAAGATACGTGCGCGATAACATCAGCGATACTCTTCTTTGATGCGCCCGAGTGAACAAGGGACTCTTCTAGTTTTGTAACATCAAAAGCTTCTTTTGTTCCGTCAGCTTTATATATCAGTACTTGTTCTTTTGTCATATGGTCATTATCTCATAAAACAAAAAAACTGAAAATAATAGTTAATTTACCGTCTCAATAATACCTCCACCCAAGCAAACATCGCCGTCGTATAAAACCGCCGACTGTCCAACAGGAACAGCGCTTTGAGAATCAGTAAAATCAATAACATAATCCCCGTCCTTTTTGTTTAACAGACAAGTTTGCTTTTCTTGTCTGTATCGAATACGAACAGATATTTTTGCAGGAAGAGATATTTCTGAACCAGAAACAAAGTGCAAGTTTTTAATTGTAATACTTTTTATATTTTTAACTTTTTCTAACTCCGATTCTTTACTTGCGACTGTTATGGTATTTTTCTCTAGATTTTTTGAAATAACAAAAAATCTTGGATCTTCGGCAGATTTTTTGGTTATAGTGAAACCGTGACGCTGACCGATAGTGTAAAACATGGAGCCAGTATGTGTTCCTACCACCTCGCCGTTCGTGTTTAAAACATCTCCGACTTTTTCATCTATATAATGAGAAAGAAAATCTTTCATATCAACCTTTCCGATAAAACAAAGACCCTGACTGTCTTTCTTTGTGGCTGTCGGTAGGCCGAACTTTTCTGCAAGCTTTCTTACTTCTGGCTTTGTCATTCCACCTATAGGAAAAAGTGTGTGTGAAAGTTCGTGTTGGCCGAGAGTGTAAAGAAAATAACTCTGGTCCTTTTCTTTGTCCACGGACTCATGAATAATGAATTTTGAATTATTAATATCGTCCTTCCCATTCTTTATTCTTGATTCATTATTCATTATTCTGATTTGCGCATAGTGCCCGGTAGCAATAAAATCAGCTCCATCTGACAGTGCCTTTTTCAGAAAGACTCCGAACTTTACATATTTATTACAAAAAATATCTGGATTTGGAACACGACCCTCTTTGTATTCCCTTATCATATAATCCACCACTTCTTTTTTATATTCCTCTTCGCAGTCCATGGTTTTAAAAGGAACTCCAAGAGTTGCACAAACTCTCATGGCGCTTCTTCGCTCCTCTTTCCAGTTACAAGGTAGCCAGTCTGGGTTCCAAACTTTTAGAAAAACTCCCGTAACGTCATATCCCTCTTTTTGTAGTAATGCCAAAGAAACAGAGCTATCAACTCCGCCAGAAACACCCACATATACCTTTGGCTTTTTGTTCATAGACACATTTATACCATAAAAACTTAAAATAGTAAGGTTAAAATCGAGCGTCTCTAAAAATGATTTGATGAGAAAGAGATTTTATTTATTCAAATAAAGCTCCTTATTCTTCTTATGTTCATCAAAAGTCACCGCATAATGCATCGTGCCGTTTCTGCTGGAGAGGAAATATACGTATTTTGTTTTTGTTGGATAAATAGCTGCTTCTATAGCGTTGAGTCCTGGGTTGCTTATGGGACCAGCTGGAAGACCTTTGTATTTGTACGTGTTGTACGGAGAGTCTATTTTTAGGTCAACCAAAGAGAGTTCGTGTGTCCCTTTTCCGTTTATATATGAAAAAGTAGAATCAACTTGAAGTGGCATACCTATCGATATTCTTCTCCACAGTATTCCAGAAACTATTTTTCGACTCTCGGTTGTGCCCGCTTCCTCCTCTAGGATAGACGCCATAGTGATGATCTGCTCTCGAGAATGTCCAGAAGATAAAATCTCGTTTTTCAAAGCATCAACTTTGTTATCAAAATTATCTTCCATCATTTTTATTAGAGCTTCAGGTTTTATGGTCGGTGATACAAAATATGTATCAGGGAATAGGTGGCCTTCTTTGTTTTTTGCTAAAGCTAAAAATTGATCCTTGTTAAATTTCAAAAGATTTTTTTGTAGATAGTTGGCTATGTCGTATATGTTCCAGCCTTCTAGTACAGTTACTTTTACTGCTTCTAGGTGGAACTTTCCTTTGACCAGTCTGTGTGCAATATCGTATGACCCTTCTCGTTTATCTAACATATAGTCGCCAGCAATAACTTTTTTCTCTCCACCGAGTAAGATAACAGTAGTACGAAAAACAAAAGGAGATCTTATGACATGCGCTTCGTGTAGTGCGGTGGTTATGGTTTGGAGTGACTCACCTATGTTTATTGTAACAACTTGTCCCACAGGGAAATCTCTAGGTGCGGCATGAAAAAAAATATAAAGAAAAGAGAAGAAAAAGAAAATCGACGCAGAGGCGTAAAGCCGTTTTCGCTTTTTAGGTAAGGCAATCCATTTTTTCTTTATTTCTTCAATTTGCATTATGAGTTTGTTTCTGGTGGTGTTTCAATAGGAAGGTTGGCTGGAGCTTCAGCTTTTCGAGACTCAATACGAGTAAATGTAGGTGTTGTAGATACGCCTCCTGGGAAGTGGTACAGAGTAGCTAGTTCTTCTGTGTTTAAAACAAACCAAGGTCTTTTGTGTGGGCGGTAGAAGTATGCTCTTTTTTTATAAGCATCCAACATTTCTTGTTTTTCTGCACCTATCTTTTTCGGACTTCTGTCTTTCCAAGCAAAAAGTTTTTTATGTTTTGGGGCAGATCCTCTAGCTGGCTTGAATCCGTTTAGCGGTGAGTTGAAATGCATTATACCTCCAACTAGTCCCCCGACGTTGTTCATGCTAAAAACATCTTTTGTTCCTGTGTATATCATTCTCATTCCAACATCAAAACCATTTTTTGAAACACTTCTACCTAACGCGTTTATAGCTTCTTTCTCTAGATCAGTCAGTGGGCGTCCTGTTCCAGGGATGAGTTTTCCTTCTTTATCTTTTTCACCTTTTGATTTAGTTATTATTTTATCTATTTCTTCTTGGGCGCCATTTTTCCACCTCAAATCAGTTTCCTCTCCAGTCTTTGGGTCTATGTCCTCCTTTTTATGAGCGCGGATTATGATTTGAAGCCAAGCCTGATTACCACGTGTTAGAGCCCCCATAGCTTCGATGAGTGGGGTCATAGGGTCTATCTTGAACTCCTCTTTCGGGTCTTTGTCCATTCCATAATCTATGTATGTTTTTATTGGAAAGTAATCTTTGCCGGTTAGGTCAAACTCTGTCGCCCAAAGACTGTTTACTTCTGGGTCATAGTTTATTGGCAGTGTATAGTCTGGGACTTCGTATATTTCTACCCCAGGAAACTGTGAGTAGATGTTGGCCTCAATCTGGTTTTTACCTCCCTTTCTAGTCCAGATAAAAAAATGTACAGCTCCGTCTATAGATACTATTTCTAGAGAAAAAGAAGCACGAACTTGTCCTTTCCATAAAACTTCAAACCAGTTTCCTTCACCTAGTGTGTTATATAGCCCAGCTATAAAAAACTCGGCAGCTTTTGGCGACTTGAACATTTCTCTCGGCAGTTTTATTTCTAAAAGGATGTATGTCTGTTTTGCAAAAAATAAAGCACGGACGTAGTCCAACCATAGTTCATATGTGGCAAAAAGTAATATAGCCGGTATCCAGAAGTAGGAGGAGTAATAGAGTATTTTTAATGTCATTATGACATTCTCGTTTTGAAAAAACGTTATGTATGGCTCAAACATAGTTATTTATCCGTACACTAACTTTGGCATTGTTATGTGTGCATTATTAAAATTTAAATTGTATGTAGATACTCTTTAATTATAACACTATATTTTATTCTTCCAAAACATAACTTAATGCATAATGCTAAAGTTAGTGTGCGGATATATATCTCACATAAATAAAAAAACCACCGCGGAGGTGGTTTTTTTATTTATGCAATACTGTATTTACCGTCTTTTGATTTTTTGAAAAACTTTGGATTTTGAAGATTTACCATGATTGTGTTTTCTTTGACGTATCTTTCCTTCAAAACTTTTTTTACAATCTCATCTTTTGTTAGAGGTCCGTTTTTCTCTATGATGCCTTTTATAACATCACGAACTACTCCACTCATATATCCCCACTCTGCTAGTGCGTATAGTCCACGACCAACTAGAACGAAACGAGGGTCTTTTATTAGTTCGTTGTGTGTTGTAGCAACGTGAGCTTTCTTCTTGAAAAGTTCTGTTATAAGTTTTGCTACTTCACGGAAATGTATAGGTGAGCCATGTCGTCTGATAACTAGATACGCATAGTCTCGCATACCTTTTGCGTTTATGTTTGAAGATCCAGTCTTTCCCCATTCACCTAGAGGATTTTTGTCTATTAGTTTAGAAAGAGTTAACCATCGTTTTGCTATCTCTTCATTTTTGTATTTATCAGAAACTTCTTTTAGATTTTCTAGAAACTTTTCTACCATATCAGACTCTAAAAGGATTTCATCGTCTGAAAGTGTTGAATAAAGCTGTCGTAGAGAAGAGTGGATTTTCTTTGAAAGTTCTTTGTCTACTGACCATCGGTGTTTGAACTCAACATCCTCTTTTTCACGAGTAAACTCTTCACCAACTGTTAGTAGGAAGTGTATTTGGTTTTGAGTAGCTTTGTCTTTTGATAAATGTTTTAGTAAAACATCTTCTGAAATAATTCCACCCATTTCAGCCATAATCTTTCTTAGTTCATCGAAAACAGCTTTTTCTTTTGCGTATTCTTTAGATTTTCTTATGTTTATGACAGAGTAGTTTTCTATTTGTCGAACTCGCTCACGAGTTATCTTGTACTTTTTTCCGATAGCTTCTAGAGTCATTCTTTTTGTATCATTTCCAAGCCCAAAACGACTAGTTAGTACGTCCTGTGCTCTTTCACCCAAAACAGAAAGTAGTTTTTTGACCACCTGCTTTGGCTTAAATGTTATTGGTGTTTTGTCTGTCATAATTTATGATTGGTTTACTAAAATCTTTAATTTAGTCCCAACGAATGTGAGTTATTTGTATCATTATACTAGAAAATAGTCAAGCCTTGACCAAATTTGTCAATAAAAATGAGGTTTCTAGTTTAGAACAAAGTTTATAAGCTTATTTTTAACAAATATAGTGTTTGCGATCTCTTTTCCGAGTAACCACTTTTCCACATCAGGCAGATCTTTTACTCTGTCCACAACATCTTTTTGTTCTAGGTTAAAAGGCAGATTTACAACACTACGCACCTTTCCGTTAATCTGAACAACAAACTTTACCTCGACTTCTTCGGCTAACTTAGGGTCAGATTTTGGCCATTTTTCCATAACCAAAAGAGTTTTGTGTCCCAAGTTTCTCCAGATTTCTTCTGTTATATGTGGAGCAAAAGGTGAAAGGATTTTTAGGAACAACTCGAAGTCTTTTTTGTTTACAAACTCCTCTTTTTCCATTTCGTTTAGAAATATCATCATTGCCGAAACAGCAGTGTTAAAAGCAAAACCGTTTATATCCTCCCCGACTTTTTTGATTGTTTTGTGTAGAGTGCCTTGTAGTTTTCTAGGAGTTTTAGCTTTTGCAGAAAGTCTCTCTGTTAGCCTCCAAACTCTCTCAAGAAAACGTCTAGAACCAATAATGTTATCTGTACTCCAAGGAAGTGAACCTTCGAAAGGCCCCATGAACATTTCATATACTCGCATAGTATCGGCTCCGTATGTTTTCACAATATCGTTCGGGTTTATTGTGTTTCCCCATCTTTTACTCATTTTACGTCCATCTGGACCGAGTATTACACCTTGGTTGCGAAGAGATTTAAAAGGTTCCTCCGTTACCACCAAACCATAGTCCTTCAAAAACTTATTCCAAAAACGTGAATATAGTAAATGTCCTGTTGCATGTTCGGCGCCTCCAACGTACATATCCACATCTTTCCAATACTGAATATTTTTTTTATCTGCAAAAGCTTTTTTGTTCTTTGGATCCATGTAACGCAAGAAATACCATGAAGATCCTGCCCATCCTGGCATAGTGTTTGTCTCAAGACCTTTTTTAGCCCAACTAGAAACACCAGCCAGTGGTGACTCTCCCGTTCCTGTTGGCATGTAGGACTTAACTTCTGGAAGTTTCAAAGGAAGTTCTTTATCTTTCAAAGCATGAATTATTCCCTCTTTGTCGTGTTTTAGTGGTATAGGCTCTCCCCAGTATCTCTGACGTGCAAAAACAGCGTCTCGCATTTTGTATTTTGTAACAATTTTTCCTGCCACTTCTTTTGTGATTTCTTTTTTGGCTTTTTCTGAATCTAATCCATTAAATTTTCCAGAATTGATTAAAACTCCAGAGCCACCAAACGAATCATTGCCAGTTTCAATCTTGTGTAACAAAATTTCTCCTTCTGCGTGTTGTAGATGAACTTTCTTCAGTTCCTCAATAGTTAGCCACTGTACCTCGTATTGTTCTTTCTCATTTGAGTCAATTCCCGTTTTTGATTCATCGATAAGTTCAAATAACAGATGTTCAGCACAACTTCTTCGGTTCTCATTTTTATGAGTAGCACAGAAAAAAGCCTCTGTCATTCCTAAACTTCTAATTAAACGAATCTTGCTATAGCCGGTTTCCTCAGCAACTTCTCTTTTTGCTGCTTCGGCGTGATTTTCTCCATCATCTACCCCGCCAGTTATAAAGCTTACCCAAGGCCGTTTTTTCCATTTCAAAGTTAGATATTTTTTATTTTTAGGATTATAAACAATTGCTAAAATCATATTTCTGAAAACTTCTTTCAGACCTTCCTGTGGAGGATTACTTTTGTCCATCATACTTGGCATAACAACTTGTTTTATTGGTAGGTTGTATTTTTTTGCAAAATCAAAATCTCTTTCATCATGAGCTGGCACTGCCATAATAGCTCCTGTTCCGTAATCAGCTAAAACATAGTCTGCAATCCAAACAGAAAGATCAGTATCATCTAAAGGATGACTGGCTATTATTCCTTTCAGCTCAACTCCAGTTTTTTCTTTGCTTCCCGTCCTGTCTTCTAAAGTTTTATTTTTTGATGATTCAATGTAATTGTAAACCTCATCTCTATTTTTAATTTCTTTTTTTAACAGATGTGAAACCATTGGATGTTCTGGAGCTAAAACTACGTAGGTGGCACCAGAAAGAGTATCAGCCCTTGTAGTAAAAACCGTTACGTCACCTACTGAATATCCAAATTCTTTATTTAAAATTTCAAACTCAATTTCACTTCCCTCCGACTTTCCAATCCAGTTTTTTTGAATTTCCTTTATGTGTTCTGACCAATCGAGTGTATCTAGTCCAGAAAGTAGTCTGTCAGCGTATGATGTGATACGTAGAAACCACTGTCGCATTTCTTTTTTCACGACAGGATATCCCCCACGTTCTGAAACTGGTCCTTTTGGACTGTCGACTATTTCATCGTTAGCCAAAACCGTACCTAACACAGGACACCAGTTTACTTCGCTATAGCCCTCATAGGCTAAACGATAATTCATCAAAACATCTTGCTTTTCTTTCTCTGTTTTTTGTTTCCATTCTGAACCAGCCCCCTCAAATTTTTTTATAAGGTTTTCAATCGGTTCGGCTTTATCAGTATCTTTGTTGTAGTAGGAATTATAAAGTTTTAAGAAAATCCATTGTGTCCATCTATAAAACTCTGGATCAGTTGTGTTTACTTTTCTACTCCAGTCATACGATAGTCCTATGATAGACAGTTGGTTTTCAAAAGTTTTAACATTTTCTATTACAGCTTTTCTAGGATGTATGTGATGTTCTAGTGCGTATTGTTCAGCAGGCAAACCAAATGCGTCGTAACCCATAGGATGCAGGACATTAAAACCTTGCATTCTTTTCATGCGAGCATAAACATCAGAACCTATATAACCCTTTGGGTGCCCCACATGTAGTCCTGTTCCAGATGGATAAGGAAACATGTCCAAAACATAAAGTTTTTTCTTTTTTGATATACTTTCAGTTTTGTAGGCTTTTTTCTTGTCCCACTCTTTCTGCCACTTCTTTTCGATTTTTAGATGATCATATTCTGACATATTTTCAATATTACCTAAAAACGACCCGCTACGCAAAACCCCAAGGGTCAATCTTGGGGTTTTGTTCATATTTATTTTAATAGAGCTCCGCCAATACGAGGTACGTCTCCCCCTTCGAAACAGTATCTTCCAGCTGGGTGTGTCCATGGAGAGTTTCGGTTGATTGGTAAAACAGCATTGGTTTTATCACCATAGTCTTCAGATGGCATGTTGAAATCAGCACAGACTTTGTATGTTCCACTGTTGGTGATTTCATACTCATAAGACTTGCCTGTTTGTGTGTCCAATCGATTTATGTAGTAATCTACATTTGACATACTATCCAAGTTTTTTGGTAGTTCTTTATTTCTAGTGTAGTAACTTTCAATAGAACCAACTATATTTTGTAGATCGTTCACTTTCTGTTGATCATATTTCAGTAGTTGCTGTGTTCTTGGGGAACCTAGGACACTGAAGCCCCAAACTATTGAACCTATGATTACCACGCCAGATGCAACTCTCCAGACCATTCTAGATTTTGAAGTCAGTTTCCCACGAACATCAGATATGTAGTACATAAACACACTAACAGCGACGACTAACAAAACGACAACGTCTAAAATAAAAGCTGTTGTTAGATTTTGTCCGTCGATAAATCTGTACAAAACTGTTATGAGGTCTCCAGCAATAACAAGTCCAGATATAAATAAAGTTATGTATGTTAGCCATTTATGTATACCAGCACTTTGTCTTTCAGGTTCGACTTTATATTCTCTTTCAAGCAACCACATAAGCAAAATGAAAATCGGGAAAAATACGACCAGAGTAGCTACAGGCCAACTTATACTAGTACTGTTGTAGTAGTATCCGGAGGTAATAGGTGGGAATATTTTGTCTATAACGGTAAACAAAAGAGAGATAAGACTATATACGAGTGTGTATAAAGCCACTATCGCTCCAAGGTTAAGAAAAAAATCTTTTGCACTTGTCTTTGGTTTTACTTGAGATGAATATGTTGGTTCCATAATTTTATTTATCCGCACACTAACTTTAATATTGTTACTTGTGCAGTGATTAATATTTATAATTTTTTATCGTAAATCTTACTATTATTATAGCCTATCTTTATTTTCAGAAGTAACAAATCGCACGATATTAAAGTTGGTGTGCGGATGAATTACTCTGTTGTGACACCATCGAACTCTGGACTATCTGCTTCTGCCTCGGCTTTTGTCGCCCTTATAACCCCATCTTTATGATGAGCTGGGCTATATATAGTATACATTTTTAAAGCCGTAGAGGAGCTTGTGTTTATTACATTATGTTGAGAACCTTTTGGTATAACTACAGCATCACCATCAGTAACACTGTACTCTGTTTCATTTATAATAACTTTTCCCTCTCCAGCTTCAAAACGAAAAAACTGGTCGTTGTCTGGGTGGACTTCACTACCTATTTCCTCACCAGGAAGCAGACTCATCAAAACCAGCTGAGACTCCTCCCCAGTATACAAAACCTTTCTAAAATCGTTATTTTCTAGAGTACTCTTCTCTATGTTGTTTTTATAGCCTTTTTTCATGACTGTATTATAGCAAATTTAAGGCCAAAAAGGATAAATGTTATATCCTAAACTATATTGGACCACCATCTTGTAGTTTTACTCACTGGATTTGATGACCTCTGATTCTTGATCTTTAGAGAGTATCTTCTTGCCATTCTTAAGCCAGACAACATTCCAGTTTTCATAAATCCTTTTTCTTTTTTGCTCATCACCACCCGCAGCGTCAACATATCCGAATTGTATTCCACAGAAAGGGCAAATTTCAAAAGAAGCGAGACCATTATCCCACGGCTTAAAGCCTAATTCATTATTACAGGCATAACATTTTGTTTCTTGCATATAATTATAATTTCGTACCTAAATCCTAAACTCTATAACATCCCTATCTTCAACGATATACTCTTTTCTATGCTGTTTTTTATAGCCTTTTTTCATAAGCTAATCTTATCATAGAATTAATCGATAATTAAGGATTATTTATTGTTTGACAAAATACTATAATATGTGTATAATACATGTCAGATGTCGGCATCATGTCGACTCATAAAGGAGTCTTCACTATGGGTAGCAGTTTTGATCGTTGGATGAAGACCCAGAAGCACAAGGAAGCCAGCAGGAATGCTGAGTACAACCGTGGACGCAGAATTCGTGATTGTGCTAGAGGTGACTATCGGGAAATCGATAAACTCTGGTACAGTGAGGAGCTTATTCGATCAATAACGATCGAGCTCTGCGTAACTTCTCGTGAAGCGGAATTCCTGTGGGAGGCTTGGCAGTGCGACGCCAAGGCTGAGGCCTACTAGTCCCGACTCTCAACAGTAACACAACCACCGATCAAAACGCCGACACGGGGCCGTCGCCGGTCGGCCCGGAGGAGAGGATATCATGACAAATGTGTAAGTACTACCTGACAAGCGGTCAGGTAGTTTTTTTATAACATAAATCAAATAAGGCTAGCTAAAGATCAGCTGGCCTTACCACGAACAGTTGTTGGGTTCACGATGGGGTGTTCCTCGACCAGTTTCCCGATCTCGTCGAAATACAGGTCTTCCATTTTCTCTTTATCCAGCCTACCCCTCTCCATGTTGGTCTGGTCTTCTTCAGTGGGTCTTCTGAACTTCTCAACAGTCAAAGCCATCATTCCCTCCAATCTCTAATCAGAGATTTTATCACACTTAAATCCTAAACTCTATAACATCCCCATCTTTAACAATATACTCTTTTCCTTCGGTTCTAACCTGTCCTTTTTCACGAGCCGTAGCATATGAACCAGAAGATATAAGGTCATCACAATGCACAACTTCTGCACGAATAAACTTGTCTTTAAAATCTGTGTGTATTGCTGTCCCAGCCATCGGTGCATTCCAGCCTTTTTGTATAGTCCACGCACGAGTTTCATCCTCTCCCGTAGTAAAATAAGTAATAAGGTTCAAAGTCTCATAACTTTTCTTTATCAACTCATCGAAACCCGTTTCAAATACAGGATCTATCTCAACGTATGGTCCAGGAATTCTGCTTTTTACATCTAGTTTATTTTCACTACTTGCTTGTGAAGTGTTTAGAGCGTACAAAATAGGTTTTGCAGTTAATAGATGCATTCCTTTTACAATGGCTTTTTCTTCTACTGAAAGTTCCATACCGTTAACTAGTTTTCCATCTTTTAGAGTCTCAGCAACTTTAGTTAAAACGTCATTTTCAAAAATAGCTTCTTTTTTATTTGCCTTAACATCCTTTTGTAAGTTAGACAGTCTCTTTGAAACAGTCTCTTGATCGGCCAAAATCAACTCTAGGTTTATAACTTCAATATCAGAAATAGGATCAACTTTGTTGTGAACGTGGATAACGTCTTTATCTTCAAAAACACGAACCATCTCAAGTATCGCATCAACCTCACGGATGTTTGAAAGAAACTTGTTTCCCAAACCTTCACCCAAACTTGCCCCTTTTACCAAACCAGCAATATCAACAAACTCAATAACAGCTGGAATAGTTTTAGCTGACTTTGAAAGAGCAGATAGTTTATCTATTCGAGAATCTGGTACAGGCACAATACCAACAGATGGATCTATAGTACAAAAAGGATAGTTTTCCGCAGGAACTGACTTTTTCGTTAATGCGTTAAAAAGCGTGGATTTACCCACGTTTGGAAGCCCAACGATACCGATTGATAGTGACATAACTTAAATATGTCTTATTTTTATATAAAATTCAACCTAGTTTGCCTTTCCTATGATTGACTCTACTGCGTTCGTTATAGTTTTTAGTGATTCGTTAGATTTTACGATATAACCACGAACACCAAACTCTAGACCCTCGTTTACTCTGTTTATACTTGTAAAGTTTGATGAGACTAGAACAGGTATTTTGTTTGCCTTGTCGTCTTTTTGTAAAACTTTTAGAAAATCCATACCGCCTAGGTTTGGCATCATAAGGTCGAGTAAAATAAGATCAGGTTTATCTTTTTCAACTTTTTCTAAACCTTCTTTACCGTCTTTTGCGTTGGTGACGTCATAACCAGCTGACACCAGTGTAGCGTGAACAGTTTTTATAAAAACCTCATCATCGTCAATAAGAAGTATTTTTTTCATTTTATTTATTTGTTGGATTTAATGTACTCTCAACCTCTCTAACAATCGTATCCAAAGTTTCGTTTGATTTAATAATATAACCTTTTACACCCAAAAGCACACCATCGCTTATGTTATCATCTGTCGACATGTTTGAAGTTATAAAGACGACTGGTTGAGGCGTGTCTTTGTTATCTCTTAGTTTTTTCAACATTGTCATTCCATCCATTTTTGGCATTCTGATATCGAGAAGTAGTAAATCTGGTTTTTCTGTTGTGGCTTTGTTCAAACCCTCCTCTCCATCTGTTGCAGAAGAGACCTCGTAGTTCAAAGATTCGAGTTTCGCCCGCATTGTTTTTTGAAACGTAGTATCGTCGTCGATGATCAGTATTTTCTTCATATCAATAATTCTAACATCTATTTATGTACCACAGAAACAACATCTGTTGATTACTTTTTCCTCTAGTACATTTTTTGTCCAAAGTGGTAAAACTTGTCTACCCACCAAGCTCTTTTCGCTGGAGATATTTTTTTCATTGGCCCAACTTTTTTCATTTTTGTACGGAAACCTGCAAACCATAGTATCCCATCCTGTATTTCGTTTGTGTTGTCACCAAAAAGAAACCGAGCGATAAGTGGAGATGAGTCAGAGGATACAAAAACTCTTGCCGTTCTGCCTTTTAGTAACCGATACCAGCCATAACCACTCGGCATAAACTTGAAAGCAAACCCAGGTATCCACATTCTGTCAAAAAGCCCTTTTAGTAGAGCTGGCATGGTAGACCACCACGAAGGATAAATAATCACAAAATGATCGCACCATTTTATGTCTTCTTGTAGGCTTTTTAGATCTGGTTCTAGTTCCTGTATGACTTTGTAGCCTTTGTGTAGTATGGGGTCAAACTGCATATCGCCTAGATTTACCCTCCTAACCTCATACCCTGCATCTCTAGCACCTTTTGCATAACTATCTGCAAACTCACAACACATACTTTCTGTATCTGGGTGTCCTAAAAGGACGAGTATTTTTTTAGGCAATGCCATGTTATTTTAGGTTTTTTAAATCTGATTCGTATTTTTTCACAATACTCATCGTCGCTGTCATCTGGTCAACCCCTTTTTTCATTTCTTCCTGAACCTCTAGTCCTATTTTTTGAAATAAATCTGGATTTTTTTCTATCATATTGAAAACTCTATCCTGATCTGCCTGTGGAACACCTTTCATCTGACTTGCTAGCATCTTCCGAAGAAGGAAACTTTTCATCGACATATTTTTTATTTATTTTATTTATTATATTCTCAAAAAAACTTTCTGTCTCTATGTGGATAAGTTATACCACACTTAGCTTTTTAAAGGAAAATATGTGGTATTATTATGTAAATATTATTACAAATGGAAATAGAAACATTTAAAAAAATAAAAGAGATGGAAGAAAAGATAGATATGATCTACATATCTGTCGAAAAGACCAGAACATATTTCAAATGGACTATGATTTTAACTATCGTTTTCTTGGTCTTACCTTTCATTGCCATAGCTCTTATGTTGCCTTCTCTTTTGACGACTTACACTAGTGTCCTAGGTGGTATATAAAACTATGCCTACAAACCCAAACGAGACAGCTGTCCCTCAAAAAGATATTCCTGTTTCTTTGCCACAAAAAATCGTAGATATCGTGCCCTCTGTCAGAGCCTCTAACAACGATATGGATATGTATAAAAACCTAAACGATATCCGTTTAGAAGTACAAAAGATGCGAAGGTTACTAAAAATAACATTAGCTGTTGTTTTGGTGCTTTTTCTTGTATCGATGGTTCTTATCGCTATCGCTTTTTTTGCTCCAGCATCTCTCTGGACGTATTCAAACGATATTTACGTCACTGTTCCAACGAACTAAAAAACCTATTTTTCAACAAAAAACTTGGTCTTTCCGTAGCCGTAAAACAAAAACAAAATCGCAGCAGAATACACCACCAAATCCTCTACCTCCCAAGCGTGTGAACCGAACAACATAGTTACAACCGAACAAGCAAAAAACACAGAGATAAAGATTGTTGTAGTTCTGGTCATATATCCAAAAATAAATAAAATACCAAAAATTATTTCAGCAAAACCTGTACCTGTCTCTTATACACA
>JBEBJM010000003.1:0-17817 GCA_040079895.1 Nitrospira sp. | reverse complement strand
CATTATTACACCCATTATTTTTCTCTCGATACTATCCGTCCTACTACTAGGAGGAGAAATGTTTGGTGTATTTTTTTCATAAGAATCATTTGCCACTCCGACCTGTTTTAGATCATCCCACAGAGCTTCTTCTTTTATAAAAGTTCTCTGTGCGATGTTTTTTATAAAATGTGAACGCTCTATAGTACTTTGCAGTTGCGCTACATATGGCAGTACATTTTTTCTTATCTCTTCACCGAGCTCCCTCCTCTCGAGCCCCATCGACAAAAGTTTGTCTGTGTAGAAATCAATAATATGCTTTGCCCCTTTCAAACATTCTTTCAAAACATCAGGTTCATCTTTTGCTAGATCTGCCGGGTCAAGACCTTCTGGCATTTGGGCGATTTTCAGTTCCATTCCGAGAGAAAGAGCTATTTGTGCTGACCTGTTTGAAGCAGAGAAACCAGCAGAATCACCATCGTACGCCATGATGATACGGTTTGAAAGTCTGCGTAACTTTGTTAGATGTTCTACTGTCAAAGCTGTACCAGATGAAGCAACTGTGTTTGTAATATCAGCTTGATGCATCATCACTAGATCCATCTGACCCTCAACGAGTATGGAATAGTTTTTCAACCTTATATCTTTTTTAGCTTTATCTAGTCCAAACAAAATCTCTGACTTGTTGAACAGTATTGTTTCTGGACTGTTTAAATATTTTGGAGATTTATCATCGGCCACTAGTATTCTTCCAGAAAAACCTACCACTCTACCAGACGAGTCAGATATAGGAAACATTACACGCCCTCTAAATGTGTCATAGAAAGTATCCTGCGTACCCTCTTTTCTTTTTATTAGACCCGTCTGTAACATATCACCGACACTGACTCCTTTGGCAGACAAATACTCTAGCAACTCTCTCCACTCTAGCGGAGCAAAACCGATCCGAAAATCATTTATCGTTTCTTCTTTTATTCCTCTGTTTTGCAAGTATAGTTTTGCTGAACTGTTTTCTGATAGTTTTTTCTGATAGAAAAAAGTGGTTTGCTCCAAAACAGAGTGAAGTCTTTCTTTCTCTGTTCTATCTCCTTTTTCATACTGATCCAGTGTTACTCCAGCCCTGTCAGCCAAAACTTTTAGTGAGCCTATGAAATCCAAACCCTCAAACTCCTGAACAAAAGTGAAAATATCACCTTTTGCATGACAACCAAAACAATAATAACCTCCTCGATCGGGCGAGACGAAAAAACTAGGAGTTTTTTCGTTGTGAAAAGGACACCTACCTTTGAAATTGCTCCCTGCTTTTTCCAGCTTTATATAAGAGCTGATCAGAGAGACAATATCTATTTTAGATTTGATTTGATCAACAGATGAGGACATTTGGTGACTAATTTTAATTTATTTTGAAGTCAACTTGAAATCAATTTTGTTACTTTCTTTACTCCAAGGATATGTGTATATTTTATAATCTCCAGGAATCAAAGTAAGTTCTGCATCACAAGGTAAACCACTGTAAGAATTATCTTTTTGACAGATTGGGGATTTCAAAACAACTTTTATTGATTTAGAAGTAGAGTCAGATTCTCCATACAAAATCCCTTTAACACCGGCACTATTTTCAATCCAAATATTTTTATCTCCTTCAAATCCAGCAAGGTTGCAACCGTTTATTTCCAATTTACTGCCAATAGCGCCCTGATTACTAGATAGTGAAGTAATAACCGGATCACCACCTTCTAAATCAGTACAAGTGTTTGGAATTGAGACAACTGGACCAATTAGTCTAAAAGTAGAAACTATAGTGCGAAAATGTCCGTAATCTTTAGGAACAGCCCCCACAATAAACAAAACTCCATCTCGTAAAGCATATATTTCTCTAGAATACTTTTCTCCACCAATTCCATCACCGTTATAAACATAAGAAACTTCCACGGCATCTGTGACTCCTACATCAATATTTATAAATTTTAGATTTGTTACTTCTTGTGATCCTATTTGGTCTCTGGCGTATCCTTTTGCAGTCCTATAAACATTACTGAAAATTCTAGCGGGGTTTGGATAAGCAGAAACCCAAGCGTATCCTCTAGCATCACCCATTGCAAAACCACCTTTAGGATCATATACAGCCACACCGTCTTCGCCATTAGCTGAAATCGCATACTCTGTAGGATACTTTATACTATACCCAAACTCTTCATTAGTATAAGTTTTCCAAGTTGATGTATCTTCCAAGTTAGTGAAATAAAACGGTGTATGTGAGACTTTATATTCTTTCCATGAAAAATATACTCCGAGAGCTACGAGAACGAAAACTAGTGTAACTGCCAATATATCCTTGAGGATTGTTTTATTCATTTTATTTTTGGTTATTGAACTTAAAAGTTGATAGGATTTTATTAAGTTTCAAAAAACCCGGATCACGAAACTCATTACCACTAAAATGAACGAACTTGTCTGGATTTTTATAGTCAATATAGGCGTATATATCAGTAAAAGATGAAGTTGTATCGTATTTAGGGGGAGTGTTATACGTAGAACGATTCTTATATTTCACCCGTATTGCAGGATACCCACCTATTTTTATATCCTCCACAATAACATCTAAGTAATTGTTTGAATCAGACTTGTACATATTTACAATATCCTGAATAGTCATATCCTTTTCTCCTCTCTTGTTATATGTCGAACCAATAGAAAACAAAATGTCGTCTCCCAAATCAATAACCACCCCACCCCCCTCATCATAAGGGCTGTATTCATGATCAGGTTTTATTGGATAATTAAAAGATATTCCAAGTGTTTTATCAGAATAAGTCCCCCATTTAATGTTTTCACTTCTTGAATGATATATAAACACGAAGACTGAAAACAACACTGCCACTAGAATAAAGATGGATAGTACTGTTTTTTTATTCATTTTATTTTTGGTTAAACCAACTTAATAAAACTACCGGAATTGGAACTTTCAAATCTTAGACGATGAGATTGGCGGAGTATGAAACTTCTACTGGAAACGATTTCTCTCTTCGTAAACCTGTGGTCTGTTTGCCTTCATATCCTCAATCATATTTGCCTTTCTACTTCCTTTGAAACCTGTACCTGCTGGAATAAGTTTTCCAAGAATAACGTTCTCCATAAGTCCTGACAACTCATCTTCTGTACCCTTGATTGAACTTGAGATAAGCATACGTGTTGTGTGTTGGAACGAAGCTGAAGCAAGGAAACTCTTTCGTGAAAGTGAGACGTCGATAATACCCATAACAACATCTTCTGCTTTTGCCTCTTCTTTTCCTTCAGCTTTCATATTTGCATTCTCTTCTGCAAGGAAAGCGTTTTCAACAACATCTCCTGCTAGGAACTGTGTATCTCCCGGAGTTTTTATTCTCTTTCGAGCAAACATTTGTCGAACAATAGTTTCGATATGTTTTCGTGACACAGACTCTCCTTGAAGTTCGTATGGTTTGTTGATTTCACGGATGATGTAGTCAACTGCTTTATCTTTACCTGCATATTTGAACAACTCATCTATATCAGCAGAGCCGTCTGTTATGATGTCTCCCTTCTTTACTTCATCACCGATTTTGACCAAGATAGTTCTGTTTAGAGAAACTGAATATTCTATTTGATCTTTGTTCTTTGCTCTGTCTTCTAGGTTTGGAGTAACAACTATAGTTTTTTCCTTATCTGTAACTATGATATTTGAAATAGTTCCAGAGACACTAGAAACAACAGCTGGATTTTTTGGTTTTCTCTTTTCGAACAACTCTTCAACACGTGGAAGACCTTGAATAATATCTCCACCAACTGACGCGGCACCTCCAGAGTGTTTTGTGTTCATAGATAGCTGTGTTCCCGGCTCACCGATAGCTTGAGCAGCGACCGTACCAACAGCTTCACCCAACTCAACAACTTTGTGTCGTCCTAGATCCTGTCCGTAACACTTCACACATATACCGTTTGATGTTTTACATGATAGAGGTGATCGAACTGAAACTTTTGCAATACCTTCTGCTTCAACTAGAGCTGCTTCTTTTTTGTTTAGAAGGTGATCTTTTTTAAACATCACTGTCCCATCAGCTTTGACGATATCCTGTGCTAGGAATCTTCCTCGGATATTTTTTGCAATAGAAACTTCTAAATCACTAGCTGCATTTTTATCTATAACAATAAAGTCTTTTGTTCCACAATCCTCTTCTTTTATCATTGTATCTTGAGCAACAACGAAAAGTTTTCGAGTTAGGTATCCAGCTTTAGCTGTGTTTAGAGCAAGGTCTGTTAGACCCTTTCTTGATCCGTGAGTAGTAATAAAGTACTCAAGAGGTGTAAGACCATCCTTTGAACAAGAAAGAATCGGGAACTCTATAGTCTGTCCAACTGTGTTAGTGATAAGACCTTTCATACCCGCCATCTGTGTAATGTTAGACATCGTTCCTCGAGCTCCTGACTGCACCATGTCTGATACAGATCCATTTTTTGGAAGAGTAGCTGGCATAAGTTTTTCAACTTCTGCTTTAGCACCGTGCCATATTTCGATAGTTTGTCGTAGTCTTTCGTCTTTTGAAATAAGACCATCGTTGTAGTGACTATGAACAACCTCTACTTTATCTTTTGCTTTTATGACAATGTCTTTTTTACCTTCTGGAACAACAATATCGTCTAGACCCCATGTGATACCAGAATGTGTAGCGTATTTGAATCCGAAAGATTTTATGTTGTCGATTATTTTTGGAACATTTTCAATTTCGTATTTCTCAATAAGATCATCAACCAATGAAGAGATTTTCTTTCTGTTAATCTCACCGTTCATATATGGATAATCTTTTGGAAGCACAGCGTTGAAAAGTAATCTTCCGACTGTTGTTTCAAATATTTTACCGTCGAATTGTTTGTACTTTTCAGAATCAGAAGGAAGAACTTTTATCTTTGCTCGGAAAGAAACTGCGCCCAGGTCATAAGCTGTAATAGCTGCGTTTGGAGATGAGAAAAACTTATTCTCACCCTTCTCACCTGCAACTTCTTTTGTCATCCAGAAACAACCCAAAACAATATCAAGCATTTTTGATGAAACTGTTGGATCTCCAGATCCCGGTTTTAGTATGTTTTTATCTGAAGCCATTATCTCACGAGCCTCTAGTTGTGCCTCATCTGAAAGCGGAACGTGAACAGCCATCTGGTCACCGTCGAAGTCAGCGTTGAAAGCAGAACAAACTAGTGGGTGAAGCTGAATAGCGTTTCCTTCAATAAGAATAGGTTTGAATGCTTGGATACCTAGTCTGTGCAGAGTTGGTGCACGGTTCAACATAACGTATCTGTCTCTGATAACGTCTTCTAGAATAGCCCAAACTTCTGGTATTCCTTCTTCGATAAGTTTTGAAGCTCCTCGGATGTTATAAGCCAACTCCTTTTGTAGAAGCTGTGAAATAATAAATGGATTGAAAAGCTCTAGCGCCATGTGTTTTGGAAGACCACACTGGTTTAGGTGAAGTTCAGGACCCACAACGATCACGGATCGTCCAGAGTAGTCAACACGCTTTCCAAGAAGGTTCATTCGGAAAATACCTCGCTTTCCTTTTAGGTTATCAGCGATTGATTTTAGTGGTCGTCTCTGTGACTGGTTTACAGCACCAGATGCAGAACCGTGTCTGATAGAGTTGTCGATAAGGGCGTCTACCGCTTCCTGCAAGATTCTTTTTTCGTTTCGCAAAATAACATCTGGAGCGTGAATCTCTTTTAGTTTCTTTAGACGATTGTTTCGGTTTATAACTCGTCTGTACAGATCGTTCACATCAGAAGTTGCATATCGTCCTCCATCTAGTGGAACCATCGGTCGAAGTGCTGGAGGCATAACAGGGATGTTTGTTAGGAACATCCATTCAGGACGAATATTTGATTTTATCATCGACTGAATCAGACCTATTCTTCTGTTTACTTTGCCAGCTTCTAGACTACTTGATTTCTCAAGCTCTTGGTTTAGTTGAGTAAGAAGTTTTTGTAAATCTATTTTCTTGAATATATTGTAGATAGCTTCTGCACCAATACTAGCCTCGAACATCGTGCCGTATTTCATTCCAAAATTGTAATACTCAACTTCATCCAAAACTTTTCCTTCTTGAATTGATTCTATATCTCTTTTTGCGGAAAGGAGCATCTCTTTTACAGCTTCTTTTGTTTTCTCATCTTGTAGAGATTTTATTTTTGATTTATATTCAGAATCAAGATCTTTCAAATATCGAGTTCTATCCTCTTCAGAAACTTTAGTGATGATGTATCCGGCAAAGTAAATAACTTTCTCCAAATCAGCTGTCGAAATACCCAAAACCAAACTGATTCGTGACGGCATTGATTTTAAGAACCAGATGTGAGAAACCACTGTTGCTAGTTCTATGTGGCCCATTCTCTCACGTCGAACTATAGATCGAGTTATCTCGACTCCACATTTTTCACAAACAATACCCTTGTATCTTATTCCTCGATACTTTCCACAGTAACACTCGTAGTCTTTATCCGGACCGAAAATCTTTTCATCAAACAAACCGTTTTTCTCACTTCTTTGAGTTCGATAGTTGATTGTCTCTGGTTTTGTAACCTCACCAAAAGACCATTCCTTTATTCTCTCTGGAGACGCAACTTTTAGTGCTATTGTCTCGAAGTCATTTGAATTTTCTGTTGTTCTTGTTTTCATGTTTTTTTGAGATTATTTTTGGAATTAAACGATTTGCTTGTGTCCGTCTAGTAATTCCTTCGACCCTTTCTTTATCTGAACATCGAGTGCAAGTCCTCGAAGATTGTTCAAGAGCACGTTAAACGAAGCTGGTGTGTTTAGCTGTGTAATAGGTAAACCTTTTACAATAGCGTCGAACGCTGCTGAACGTCCGATAATATCGTCAGACTTGATAGTCAAAATCTCTTGCAGTGTGTGTGCTGCTCCATGACCAAGTAACGCCCAAACTTCCATTTCTCCAAATCTCTGTCCTCCGTTTTGAGCTTTTCCTCCAAGAGGTTGCTGTGTAATAAGAGAGTATGGACCAATAGATCTCATGTGTATCTTGTCCTCAACCATATGGTGAAGCTTCATGATGTACATATAACCAACAGCGATTTCTTGTTCAAAAGCTTCTCCCGTTCGTCCGTCAAACAGTTTCATCTTTCCTGTTTCTGAAAATCCTGCTTTCTTCAATTCATCTTTTATTTCAGAACCTGTTGCGCCAGCAAAAGGAGGAACTATAGCCTGATAACCTAGAGTATGTGCGGCAAGACCCAAGTGAAGTTCCAAAATCTGTCCAAGGTTCATACGTGAAGGCACACCAAGTGGTGTCAAAATAACATCCACAGGAGTACCGTCAGCCATATATGGCATATCTTCTTCTGGAAGAATTCGAGAAATAACTCCTTTGTTTCCGTGTCGTCCTGCTAGTTTATCTCCAACTGAAACACTTCGGAGTTGTGCGACTTCTATGTGAATTCGTTTTATGATTCCAGAATCTAGCTTGTCACCTTTCTCTCGTGAGAAGATTTGAACTTTTATGATTCGTCCTCTCTTTCCACCTTCCATTCTCTTTGATGTGTCTTTTACATCGTGAGCTTTCTCACCGAACAAACTTCGTAGAAGTCGCTCTTCTGGTGTTAGTTGTGTCTCACCTTTTGGAGTGATTTTACCAACTAGAATATCTCCCGGTCGAACCTCTGCTCCAACTCGGATGATTCCGTCCTCTGCTAGGTTCTTTAGTTTACTTTCCCCAACGTTTGGAATATCGCATGTCGTTACTTCTGGACCAAGTTTTGTATCTCGAACGTTAACAACAAACTCTTCGATATGAATAGATGTAAACTTACTATCTTTTACAACTCTTTCAGAAAGAATAATAGCGTCTTCGTAGTTTGAACCGCTCCATGACATGAAAGCAACTAGCATGTTTTGTCCAATAGCTGACTGTCCGTTCTCTGATGAAGAGGTGTCAGCAAGAATAGATCCTTTCTTTACTTTATCACCAACAGAAACTGAAGGTCGTTGATGGAAAGCTGTAAAGCCGTTTGTTCTTGAAAATCTAACTAGTTTATATTCTGTTTCATTACCTTTACTGTTTTTTACGATAACTTTTATACCATCAGCGTGAGTTACAACACCGTCTTCCTTTGAAAGAACGATTCGTCCTGTGTCTCTCAAAGCATCTGCTTCCATACCAGTAGCAACTAGAGGTGCTTCTGGAATAATACAAGGCGTTGATTGTTTCTGCATGTTCGAAGCCATCAGTGCTCGGTTTGCTTCGTCGTGGTTTAGAAAAGGAATCATAGATGTGGCAATAGAGAAAGCTTGGTTTGTTGCGACATCAATAAAATCAACTTTGTCTTTTGGAACTGTTGTTGGTTCACCTTCTACACGAACTTCAACATCATCTACTGTGATTTTTCCGTCTTCATCATATGGAGTTCCGGCGTGAGCAATAGCGTAACCTTCTTCTTCTGATGCGTTAAGATAGATAACTTCACCTGTGATTTTTCCATTCTTTACTTTAGCGTATGGAGTCTCGATCATTCCAAAGTCGTTCAATCTAGCATATACAGCAAGACGAAGAACGAGACCGATGTTTGGACCTTCTGGTGTGTGGATAGGACAAAGTCTTCCATAGTGAGATTTGTGAACGTCACGAACTTCGAAACCTGCTCGTGTTCTGTTTAGACCTCCAGGACCCATCGCAGAAAGTGTTCTTAGGTGTTCAACTTCATCCACAGCGTTGTACTGTGACA
This sequence comes from Nitrospira sp., assembly GCA_040079895.1. Taxonomy (GTDB): domain Bacteria; phylum Patescibacteriota; class Minisyncoccia; order Phycocordibacterales; family DATDWN01; genus C7867-006. The sequence goes on along the minus strand of JBEBJM010000003.1, from coordinate 9,093 downwards.
TAAACTGTGAAAGAGGGTTTGTCGTAAAGAACTCTTTTATTCTTGCCTGAAGTGGCTTTGGAGAAATAAACTGAACAGGTAGAGTCACATCTGTATCTATAGTAGACATTCTGTTCTGAATGTTTCTTTTTATTTGAGCAATACCTTTTCGGATGTTTTGCTGGAAAAGCTCACCGACGAAACGTACTCGTCTTGTTCCTAGGTGGTCGATATCGTCCTCAACTGCGTTTGGTGTGTTGTTTAGAAGAGCTATGTGAGAAATAATAGTTACTAGATCTTCTATAGATAGTGTTCGACGTTTTAGTTCTGCGTCTGTCATCTTTTTACCAAAACGCTTGTTGAACATATGTCGTCCAACAGGAGAAAGATCGTATCGCTCTGTATCAAATATAGAGTTAACGAACTCTCGAGCGTTTTCTGCTGTAGCCATATCTCCATCTCTAAGTCTTTTGTGTATTTCGATAAATGCCTCATCTACTGTTTTTCCGTGATCCTTCAAAAGTGTCTTCTCTATAGATGTTGTAGCAAAAGCGTCTCCTTCAAAAAGTTTTTTGATAGCGCTGTCGTCTTTTGCTCCCATAACTCGTAGTAGTGTTGTCGCTGGGAACTTTCTCTTTCTATCAATACGAACAGACATAACACCCTCTGCATCTGACTCAATCTCTACCCATGCACCACGAGAAGGGATAATTTTTGCACCAAAAAGCTTGCGACCTTTTACGTCACTTGCTGTAAAGAATACTCCATATGAACGAGCTAGTTGAGGGACAATAACTCTCTCTATACCAGATATAATAAAAGTTCCGTGAGAAGTCATGAGAGGGAAGTCAGCCATGAAAATCTCCTGCTCTTTTTCTGTACCAAGTATGTGGTTTTTTAGTCTTACTTTTACTTTTAGTGGAGCTTCGTATGAAAGCTTGTTGTCTTTTGCATAGTACTCATCATACTTTGGCTCTGCTAGTTCAAAACCTGTAAAATCCAATGTAAACTTTTTCTCTGAATAGTCTTTTATAGAAGAAAACTCTTCAAAAACCTCTTTTAGACCCTTCTGGATGAGCATCTTGAAAGACTCTAGCTGTGGCTCAACAAAGTTCGGTGTCGGATGTAGCGCTTTCTTAAAACGTCCGAAAAACTTTTGTGGTCGTGCTGTTTTTGTATTCATAAAATAAAATGGAAACCTTATTAACCCTCATTAATAAAATATATCCACACACTAAGTTTGCTATCGTTCCGCTTTTCAAAGACAATATTGCTAAAATTTGATTAGTCTACTGTACATAAAAGAAAATATTTATATAAGTATAGAACATAAAAGCAATAGCAAACTTAGTGTGCGGATAAACGCAAAAAAAACAAACAGCAATACAGACCTTCCCTCAAAGGCCTGTATTTTTGTTATTTAGTTTTTAGCGATTGGAACGCAAAATAGTTTCGAGAAACAATTAAACCCTATAAAAACGCAGAAAACATTGCTCTCACTTCACTTATCACCAGCTACACAATCGTTTGAAGTTCAATAAGAGTATACGTCAAGTGGGTATATTTTGTCAACAACAAAGTCAAGATAGTTATCCACAGTTCAAACCCTAGGTTTTAAGCCATATTCTAGCCTATTCCAATACCCTATTGGGCATCCAAAATATCAAAGACTTTTATCTTTGAGGTCGATCCTCTCAACAGCCTGACTTGAGACAAAGTCACAGAAAAATGTTTGGCCAAAAGCCTAGCTATAGCATCGTTAGCTTTTCCCTCTTTTGGCTCTTCTTTTACAGATACAACATAATACTCTGGTTCAGTATCAGTTTTTATTAACTTCAGAGGAGGTGGTGTTATTTTATTTTCTTTACTACCAGCTTTAGCTTTTACATATATTTTCATAAAAGCTATTTCAAACTACATCATAAGATAGATAACGTATGATACGAACATCAGCGACAAGAAACTTTGTGCAGAGTTTAGCAAAACAAGTTCCCATGTCTTTCTCTCCCAAACAACAGCGTTTGCATAAATAGGAAAACTAAAACCGAGCCATATAACAGACATACCTTTTATCACATCAAAAAAAGAAAGAGCTAGGATTTGAGGGTAAACATGATAAACCACACTGACGACAACAACATTTAACAAAAAATTCATTATCATAGGCTTTATCATGCCCTTTTTCCTCGCTTCTTCGTCACTAGCTGGATTAAAGTCCATTAGTTTCACCCACTTTCTACCAAAAAGAACCGTGAACCATACTGATCCAAAAATAAACATAACGACTGCACCTATAAAAATAGCTAACATTTGTTTGTATTAAAAAATAATACGTAAATTATACCTTTTTTCTTTTTCTATACACAAGACTCTTTTCTCTGTCCAAAATCTCTTGTTTTCTACTAGCCCCACCTCTGTTATATCCACCCATACCACCATCGCTTTTTATAACCCTATGACATGGTATTTGTGGATCATAGTTTTTACTCATTATACTACCGACCGCACGATAGGCTTTTGGACTTCCAGCTCTTTTGGCAACATCTTTATATGTCAGAGTTTTACCTTCTGGTATTTTCATAACTACATCACGAACTTTTTCTGTGAAAGTCTTCTGCATCTTAATATTTCCTTATAACCCCCCTAACTATCGCAGCTATCTTTAAATCATACTTCGGATAAATAGGTTTGTAGTTTTTGTTCGCGGGCTGGAGGTATATTTTGTTACCGTCTTTTTTGAAATACTTCATAGTCCAACCACCATCCACCTCGGCGATAACTATATCACCGTCTTTTGGGTTTCCGCGTCTCTCAACAACAACCAGATCACCCTCCATTATACCCTCTTCTATCATCGAATCCCCTTTGACCTCCAAAAGATAAGTCGACTCTTTGTTCTTTACTAAATAGTCATCAAGGTTTATGGAGTCCAGAGTGTTTGGATCTACTGTTGTCGGGAAGCCTGCCTCGACCAAACCCAGTATCGGAACTTCGCCAAATATTTTCATAGGTGTCAGTTTGCCTTTGGAATCTTTTTCTACCACCTCATCATCGACTAGTTTGTTGATCAGTTTGTAGACCGCGTTTTTTGACCGGAAACCTACAAGTGCCATGATCTCTTTGTAACCAGGCATACGCTTGTTCTTTTTGTAGAAATCGACTATTTTATTTTTTTGGATTATATATTTTTCTTCACTCATACTTTTAAAAAGTTATACGATTTTAAATAAGTGAAAACGGACCAAAAGAACGTATCATCCAGTTAGAACTTTTTGTTCTTCGGATGTTGGAAAGACTAGATAAAATAAACTTGTGTCTACGAGCTTCTTTTGCATACGATAGACCACGAATGATTTTATGATCTATAACATCGTTCAGCGTTACCAACTCTCGTCTCAATGATTTCTCTAAATTGTATTTGCTCATATGTTTTATGGATAAATAATCTTATATGCTTTTTATTATAAGTGAACACAAGTTCACCAGTCAAGAAAATGTGTGGATAACTAAAGAGCTGGAATCCGTAAGAGGATTCCAGCTCCAAAACGTAGACCTGTTACTGACCACTCGGTCTGATGAGGTATTGCCTATCCAGCCTTTCTTCCTCCAGATAAATCCGAAGACGATGACATCTCAACGACCAAGACGGTGAAGAAGCGGCCATACCTTCCATCAATAACCTCTTCTCGCGATCTCTTTCTGCGCGAGAAGCCCGATAATAGAAGGCCTGCCCCATCTGATCCCAGTACACAGTACTATGCCTCCTCGGCAACTGATCACGGAAAAACCCGTTCAGGAAGAGTGTACTGGCACCAGCTGTAGCCATTGTCTCGGAATCCATCGGAGTTTCTCCACGAGAGACTCCAATAACAAACCGATCGAAAATGTCAGAGAGGGTTGTTGGAGTTGGGAAATTTTCTCCAGATCCACACGACACCAAAGAGTAGTGTGCAAGGATACTGGAAACATAAAGCATCTGTGCTTTTGAGACAGTATCTCTACCCCTCACGGCCACCAAGCCGTCCCAAAAAAAAGCTAAGGCTTTCGCACTATCAACCGCGAGCATTTCCCTGAACATCTCATCCATCTGGCACCTCCAGCGAAAAGTTACGTTCCAAAATCCATTCTATACTTACTTTTTATTTTGGCAACATTTTTATTTTTTCTGCACGGGAAAGCTTTTTTACCCTCGCTTCTTCTTTACTAGCTAGCGATCGACTACCGAACCGTTTTGAAAAAACTATTTTTACAGGGCGTCTCACCCTAGTGTATTTTGCTCCGAGTTTTGAAAAGTTGTGTTCACGCACCCTACGCTCCAGATCAACAGTAATACCACTGTACAGGCTTTTATCCCTACATTCTAAAATATAGAAAAAATACTTTTTACTTTGCATTTGGATCTACCTGATGTACTCCAAAAATATTTCCCTCTGTATCTTTGTAATACGCCTGCCACGCCATACCACCGATCGCCATTTTTGCCAAAGCCAAAGTCCCTCCAGCTTTTTCTATTTTGGAAATAGTCTCGTCTATATTTTCCACCTGAACAGTACAAGTAAAACCGATAACAGCCTGACCCCCTACTGGATCTGGACCTTTACGTTTCAAAAGACCTCCGTTTATTCCCGGCTCTGTACTACCCATAGGCGCAGTTAAAACTCCCCAGTATGGCTCTCCACCAAAATCCCATTTTTGATACTCCCAACCAAAAACATCTGTATAAAACTTTTTTGCTCGCTCTGTATCCTGTGCATATATTTCAAAATGAACTATTCTGTTTTTCATATTTTATTTGTTATTTTTAAAGTAATACTATTCTACACTATTTTAAACAACAGCATTGACTCTATATATGTAATTGGTACCATTATATATAGAAACAACGCAGGAGGGTTCCGATGCAAACCGAGGAACATGTCCGTCCGGTGCCACCCGTCGTTCTCTCTCACGAGCAGTACCAGCAGATCACCGAGGGATGCACCGTCGATGTCGATGCCTACCATGCTCGATTCAAAGACAGAGTCAAGTGGGTCTATCCCGACGTCTCCAGCGGAATCGCTGAAGTCGTCTTGACGAACGACAATGATGACGGTTTTCACCGAATCACCCTCATCGCCGTGCGTCAGACCAACTGACTACCCGCCGACACAACCCGCCTTGCGCGCAGTTGTGCGAGGCGGGTTTTGTTTTATACAAAAGTAAAAAAATCACCTCGCGAGAGGTGACTTTTTTAAACCTATTTTTGCTTTTTATTTCTTTGTCTGAACTGTGCCGATACTAGCTGGGATTGCTTGTGTAAAGATAACATCAGAGTTTCCTCCCCATGCACTACCGTACATCATAGGTGGCATATGTCTCTGACTATATCCGTATCCTGAACCATATTCGATGGATGACTTGAACTCACCTATTCTCATACCAATACAGAATACCCAAGTGATAATCAAAATACCCAAAACCCATCTCAAAATATGGTGACCACCGAAGCCGCACATGTTTCCACATCTTCCACAACGACCGTTTCCTGAACCACACACCTGACAAGTTTGATTGTTATTTCCTTCCATATTTTTAAATTATTTTTAATCTTTATATTTTAATGAATCAATTATATCACAAATATTTTATTGTCCAGTGGATTGCCAAACTTTTACAGACTCTACTGGGTGAACCAGCATAACTATGTTTAGTGTTAGGTTATCCCGAACCCAAAACAAACACCCGACTTCCATAGCGACGATAAGAAAAACAGAAACCCAAAACTTTGAATACTTTGCAATCACAAAACCAATACCAGCCATGACAATATCAGAAACAGAGTTGAGCACACTGTCACCTATATAACCCTGTGCGATAGTGGCGTCACGATATCTGTTTATTATGATCGGCGAGTTCTCTAGCAGCTCCCAGCTGGCTTCCATAATGAGGGCGATGATAAACCTGTATTTTGCTGGAACTTTACGTGCAACAAGCCAGAGAAACGCGTAGAAAATAATTCCATGAATAATATGAGAAAAAGAATACGCATCAGCAACACGTTGAGAGTTTTCACTGCCCCATATATTTCCATCCCACCATCCGAACATTCCGTCTGGTCCTAGTAACGACCGACCCGTAGAATACTCGATACCACCAGTTAGACCCATAACCAAAAGCGCACCGACAATAACGATCCAATATTTTCTCCAAAAAGTTTTTATAAACAAAAAAGTATTTTGCATTTGTTAATTCTACCAGAGTTTTGAGATAAAAAATATTTTATTTTCTCACATACTTGCTAAAAATACAAAAATGTGTCAATGTATAAAACGAACCTATCACCTTCCGCAGGTAAAGGAGTACATTGGGATGCGTACATTGATATTTGTTGCAGTCTGCGTACTGCTAGTGACTCGACCGAGTTACTCACAGCCGACTACCCTACTCACAGTAAGAGTTGGTGTGGTCAAAGAGCTGACTGCGCCAATCCAGATTGGCAAGCAGGCTCCTCCTTCTCAACCAGCCATCGGTGCGAGTGTGACTCTCATCGACGAAAACAATCTGGTCATCGGAACCAAGGTCACCAACGAGAGCGGACTGACCTACTGGCCAGTCCCGAAAGGCTCGTACAGTGTTCTCGTCGCTCACGTTGGCTACGATCTGGCACGACTTTACTACAAAAAAGAAGACGGTCTGAAAGTGGCTGTACTTCTCATACCAAGGATAAAACAAAACATCCGGTAGCCAAGACAGCAAGGAGTACACTGTGACCACAGAGAGACTGACTCAACTCCACCGTGCCGTAGAGGCGATCGAGCGAAATGGTATAGAAGCGTTGAGAACAGCAACGGACGTTGCTGGCGAGGACGTAGCGGTGACGGCGCTGATCATGCTCATGAGAATCCAGATGGGCTCGCTCACAGATTTCCCTCCCGATCCCAGTATCAAGAGGGTGATCGATGAAGAACTCTCGGCACACGGCATCGGCCCCGCCCGCATCACAGCCTCTTAACCAACAACGACCCAGCGTACTGGACCAACCAACCCCAGCACACCAACCCATCCCATCGCCGTGCTCCCCGCACGGCGATTTCTTTTGTAAAAATTATCTTTTTTCTCTACCTAGAATCTTGTACAAAGTACCAGTGAGAAGAAGCAGAGCCACTCCGACACTAACTAGTAGAGTTGGGTATTTGTGAAAAACTTCTATCTCATCAGTAAAAAGATCAAACCCGTGCAATATCGCGGCAAAACTAAAAGTAAGTAGGAAAGCAAACAAAAGCGGATACCTAGCCAAAACTGGTCGAGTATATCTCCCTGCACTATCGTGTACATCTTTTATTATTCTCTCTATTTCTTGTATAGGATCTCGTTCCATATATTTTATTGTTTTATTTCATTAGAAAAGTTTACCCCCTAATACAGGATTTTCTTTATCTGGTCGTATTAGTATAACTTTTCCTTCGCTATCTGGCACTCCCAGAGTTAGAACTTCAGATTCAAATGGACCAATCTTTCTTGGAGGAAAATTAACTACCCCTAAAACAAGTTTCCCGATTAATTCTTCTTTTGAATACAAAGCTACAATTTGAACTGATGATTTTTTAATTCCAATTTCTGATCCAAAATCAATTTTGAGTTTATATGCAGGTTTCTTTGCTTCAGGAAAATCATTCACTTCCAGTATTTTACCAACTCTTATATCTAATTTCTGAAAATCTTCTATTGTTGCCATGGTTTTAGTTTAAATAGTTTCTAATGGATAAACATCAAGTGCAACTTCTTCGTATGGATGCACTTCTTTAATAGCTTTGATAACATCTTGTAATTTAGTTCTTTCGACGACCGTCTCAATTCTTTCCTCAATAACTTCTTCAAGTTTTCCAACTTGCCCTACGTGTGGATTAGCATCCCCTTCGGGTATAAATCTTCCTATTCCTTTTGTTGAAAAAGTGCAGTAACTATAGTTACCAATTTTTCCTGCACCAGCTTTGCCCATAGCTTCACGTACTATGTTTGTGTGAGTTTCTGGAACAAATACGACAAGTTTTACAATATTTAAGATCACATATTTACTTTAATTCATAATCCCATCCTGGTTTCCAGGAATGAGTCTTTCTCCAATCCTCAGCAAGAGCTTGTTTCCAAGTTTTATCTTTAATCAAAACATCCAGAGAGAGTTGTGGCGCTTTATGTCCCACAATAGCAACACTTTTTTCATCATAATTCTGCTTAAGAAATTCAAGAAAGTCAGCAATTCTGGTCTTCACATCTTCATAACTTTCACCGTTAGGAAAAGGCTTTTCTATACATTCTTCCTCCTGCATGGGTTCAACGATATCAGAAGAAGCTCCATTGAGATCTCCGTAATTACACTCGCGAAGTCGTGCATCTGGAATAATTTGATATAGTCCTTCCCAAGCTAGTTTAGCTGAATCATGAGCTCGTTTTAGATCAGAACAGAACACGACATCAAACTTTTTATCTTTCGTGTCTTCTTTTAGTTTAATTGACTGCTCTATTCCGAGTTGTGAGAGTTCAACATCCTTCCAACCTGAAGAAATATGATTCTCGTTGTCAGTGGTTGTTCCGTGTACAAAATATGTGATTTTTATAGACATAATTTTTAATTTATAAGATTTAAAACTTCTTTAGCTATGATTTCAACTGGCTGATCAGCATCTACTTCCTTGTCTGCCCACCCTTCATTTTTTACCTCCTCATGGAAACCGAAGACTTCCTTTGCCCAAGTGTTAGCATCTGCATATCCATCTTCTCGCATTCTCTTCTCGTTTCTTTTTTGAAATTCCTCTTGGCTCAAGACAAGCTGAGCTACCTTAAATCCCTTTGATTTCAACTCTTTTAATAGAACTGGATTACAATAACTTGTCAGGAAAATAATATTGTCAGATTGCCTTATTTTTTCTTCAAGCTTAGGGCGTATGGTTTTTTCTTTGTAGTCTACATCTTGGGGATATTCACCTCCATTTAATTCAGTAAACAGTTCATCTTCTTCAAGAATTGGAAAGTCGGAATTGTGTTCTCTTAGAAATCTAGTGAGAGTGGTTTTTCCAGAGCATTGTGGGCCAAGAATGATGAGTTTATAGGTTTTCATAAACTTAGTTATATTCCTGT
>JBEBJM010000002.1:0-20486 GCA_040079895.1 Nitrospira sp. | reverse complement strand
GAGCCTTGGTATGAGTTTTCATGTAATACGACAAGGTCTAAATTATGGTTAATATTGTCTGGATTGTTTTGGATAGTAAAATCAGATGGGTATTCAAATTTTAATCCATATTCTTTTATTTCATATGTCTTCCAGCGAGAAGCATCAACTGAAGCTGATGAATCAGTGAATTTTATGGTAGAGATAATTTTGTGAAATATATTCTGAGAATCATTTGAAAAATTGATTTCATATTTTACATTTTTACGTTCAAATAAAAACCATTCAGTTTTATTTTTATCGTTACAGAAAATATCATCAACTTGTTGAGTATCAATATTTATTTTACTTGAAGAGGGGACTCCGTCACCCGGAATACAGGTTCCATGACCTGGTCCATTTCCTGCCAAATAGAAAACTTCTTTACCTTCCTGCCAGAGTTCAACCCGAAGAGGCCAATCTGAATCTGACGTTTCCTTAAGAGTTAAAGAGTTTGGGTATTTAAACTCAAAACTATATTGCTCGTTTTTGTATATGGACCAGTCGGACATCGATTCTTGGCTTACTGAAATATTTCCCGCCATTTTCCAATAAAGCCCTAGTCCAGCCAAAACTACAACTAAAATAATAATCAAATATGTTAAATATCGGTTCTTTTTTACTGGTGGTTGTGGTGTTGTATTGAGTTGCTCTGAAACAGGGGACTGATTGTCTACTAACTGGTTTTGTGTTTGATCCATTTAGATAAAGTTATTTTAATACATTAACAATACCACTGTTATATCTTTTTTGGTAGAATACTCATATGGAACTTATGACTATTATTTTTGTGCTTTTAGCTTTTATTATCGGTGGAGTTTTGGCTTATATGCTCCGACCAAAGCAGGCTGATAACGATACTGGATTAAAACTTATCCTTCAACAAATAAACGAACTTAACCGTGTGGTGGATAGTAAAATAGGAGAAAGTACTCGACACATGAACGAGTCAGTCAGGACACAGCTAGGTGAGTCAGCAAACCTCATACGTGAGGTCACAAGAGGTTTAACCAAACTAGATGAGACAAACAGACAAGTGGTTTCTTTTGCCGATCAGTTACAGAACTTGCAGGACATCTTAAAAAACCCAAAACAGCGAGGGATACTTGGTGAGTATTATTTGGAAACACTTTTGAAAAATGTTCTGGCTCCAGGACAGTATCAGATACAGTACCCTTTTAAAAACGGTGAAATAGTCGACGCTGTTGTGTTTGTTAAGGATAAAATCATTCCAGTTGATTCAAAGTTTTCACTAGAAAACTATAACAGGATGATAGAGACAAGTGATGCTACAGAAAAAGCTCGTCTAGAAAAGCTTTTTGTAAACGACCTGAAACTCCGCATCACAGAAACATCAAAATACATCAGACCAGAGGAGGGGACTATGGATTTTGCTTTTATGTTCATACCCCACGAAGCCATCTACTATGATTTGCTTATAAATAAAATCGGCGCAGTAACGGAAGATACAGAAAATCTGATTCAGCGAGCTGCGGGCAAACACAAAGTTATCATTGTCTCACCTACATCATTCCTCGCATATCTCCAGACGGTTTTACAAGGTCTTAAAGCTATGCAGATAGAGGAAACTACAAAAGATATTATAAAAAGAGTGGGGGAGATTGGGACACATTTAAAAAAGTATGAGGATTATCACAGTAAACTAGGAAATGCTCTAGGCACAGTAGTGAACCACTTCAACAGTTCAAGCAAGGAATTCAAAAAGATAGATAAAGATGTGGTCAGGATTACAGGAAATTCAATAGATTTTGAAACGGTTTTGATAGATAAACCAGAGGAGGAATAGTGAAATCTTATATTTGACATATTATATTAAAAAATGCATAATAAAAAAAGGATAGGTAAACCTTAAGCCTAGCATTCCGCTGGATAAGAGGTTCTCCTTAGGAGAAAGAAATGGAAATAAACCAGTTTGCAGAGTTCGTTTCGGCAGTGGTTCGTCAGCTCCCGCGCGACTTGGACTTGGTCACGGCACAGCGCTGGATCAAGGATCAGGGCGCACTTTCGGATACTCTCCGAAAAGCGCTCGGCGGAGAAAAAAGAACCTTCGAACTCTACTTGTCACCCAAGCAGAAGGGTGGGTGGATCAGTGGTTTTGACCTTGAGAGTCATCTCGAGGAAGAGAAACTCACCGATCGCACCTTCTCACTCGAAGATGAGTTGGTCAAGGGTTGGCTCGCCGACCCTTCCACATACCCAGAGGAATTCAAGAAAAAAGCAGTTTTCCTTTGGAAGTCTCAACGCGACTCTGGCTCGTATCGCTCCTTCGCGTACCTCTTCTGGGACGGTGGTCGCGTGGGCGTGGGCTGGGACGGGCTCGGGAGCAGGTGGTTCGGCGGTGACCCCGTTCTCCTCGCAAGTTCTTAGTACTTTGTTCTTGGGTCACTTTGCTTTATTGCACCTTGACCCTTTGACCTTTGTATAAGTCCTGCATCAGTTTAACAAAACTGGTGCGGGACTTCTCTTTTATACTCATATTTTATATAATTAAAAATGGTAGTAGGCGAATATTGCCGGCGGTCAAGGCTTCTGGCGGCCGAATCCAGTATCCATAAGTTGAGAGCGTCTGCAGTCAAGGCTTCAGACGGAGGACTTATGTAGACACTTCATAAAAAATGAAGATACTTGGTGGAAAGTGCTATCGCATTATGATGCGGAATAATATACAGCCTAGAAGATCGGCACGAGCCTTCACGCTGGGCAGTGGCACGGACGGTACTCTCTACAAACGCAACTCTAGCTCGAATCGCGACGTCGCGTACCTCATCTGGAACGATAATTGTGTGGTCGTGAACTGGAACTGGCTCGAGAACAGGTGGAACGGCAATAACCCCGTTCTCCTCGCAAATCTTTTCATTTCTCTCCAAAACCTTTCATGGTATTGGAGAGTTTTGTTTAAAATGACTTGCTTTTTTAGCCCTTTTTGCTATATTACTTAGAACTTTCAGATTTGAGACAAGTTCAAGGCGAAAGGGTGAAAATACGAGGAGGCGTATCAAGTATACGACGACGAGGATTTTTACCCTTTTAACGGAGAAATTGGCCAAATATGAAGTTCTAAAAAATATGGAATTTGCAATAATCGCCACAGGCGGAAAACAATATAAAGTGTCAAAAGGAGACGTTGTCAAAATTGAGAAAATCAAGGGTGATTTGAAGGTTGGTGACAAGGTCGTTTTTGATAAAGTTTTGTTAGTTGATGACGGCAAAGATGCAACTATTGGTACTCCTTACATAACAAAAGCTTCTGTTGAGGGAACTCTAAAAGAAATCGGAAGAAACAAGACAGTAGAGGTTATAAAATACAAACAAAAATCAAGATATTTCAAGAAAAACGGACATCGACAACCTTGGTTCAAGGTAGAAATCTCAGGAATTAAATAAAAAAAGAAGCTCGCATTGTGTGAGCTTCTTTTTTTATAATATTTTTATAACAAAAAACTCGACAGACACAGGTGTCGTCGAGTACCGCTGAATTAGCGGATTTGAATGCCCATGTTGGGGCGTGGTTGGTCGTGAGACCAACGGTTTATCCATAAGGGCACGTTATTGCAAAAGTACACGTCCCTCTCAGTTAGGGTCTATATAAGCGCTGTCCCCCGTCAGACACTCATACAGATGGATTCGGCATTCCCGGGAGTGGCCTCCCTTGAGCAGCAAACCCTTAACCATTGGCCCCACGAATCACCTAACAAGTTTTTACTAGGTAATTCGTAAGTCCAAGTTCTGGGTGAATACTATACAAAATAGAAAAATTGTCAATTATTGGCGATTTTTCAAAGCGTTTTTTATTGTATCGCTATCAGAGTATTCTAGTTCTGTTCCGGTTGAGAGTCCTCGTCCCAAAGTTGAGATTTTGACGTTATTATTTTTAGACAGAGGTTGTAGTATTTGGGTGAGATAAGAAAGTGTGTTTTCTCCCTCTGGGTTGTAGCTTAAAGCTATTATTATTTCTCTCAAACCTTCCACAGATCTTTTCTCTATGTTTTTTATCAGTTCACTTTGGCGGATTCTTTTTTCTGGACTTTTTTCAAGTATTGGAACTGTTCCACCTAGAATAAAATAGTAACCGTTATAGAATCTAGTTTTTTCTATATTTTCAAAATCCACATCGTTTGATACTAACATTAGTGAACTTTTGTCGCGGTTACTGTCTCGGCAGACCGAACACGTTGTGTTTGTGGTGTTGGGAAAAAATCTAAAACAACTGTCACAACAGTGTACGGTGCCACGAACTTCGGTTATGAGTTTAGCTAAGTCGTTTGCATAGGCAGAGTTTCGGTTTAACAAAAAATAGACAAATCTTTTGGCTTGTCTTGGTCCTATACCAGGGAACTCTTTGAAGAGCTCTATAAGTTTCTGTGTGTTATCCATTTATTATATTTTACCACCAAACAAAACATCGTTGAAACCACAACTTTTTTCATTATCTACGGAACCCGTGAAGAGGTGAGTAGAAAGAAATTTTGCACCAGCAAAATATTCTGTTAATGAAAAAAGTTGTAGTTGATTAAGATATTTTGTGATATTTAAAAATCAGAAAATTCTTTCTCAGCTCCTCCGTACTGTGACTTATCCATACTTTGGAAAGTAGCTTTCTTTTCATTGAAGAACAAATCAACTTTTCCAGTTTCACCGTTTCGGTGTTTTTCTATTAGTATTTCAGCGATGTTAGTTTTTTCCGACTCGTCTTTGTATTTGTCTTCGCGATGAATAAACATAACAACGTCGGCGTCCTGCTCAATAGAACCAGAGTCTCGAAGGTCAGATAGTCTAGGTCGACCTCCACGTTGCTCAATAGCACGAGAAAGCTGTGAGAGCGCCAAAACAGGACAGTCTAGTTCACGAGCTAGGTTTTTAAGTGATCGAGATATTTCAGTAACTTGTTGAACGACATTATCGTTTTTTGTCTGTGTCGGAACCATTAGTTGCAAGTAGTCTACAACAATAAGTCCAAGACCTTTTTCACTCTTAAGTCTTCGTGCAATAGAACGCATTTTCAAAATATTGTTTCCAGGTTGGTCGTCTATATAAATAGGAGCTTGGCTTAGTTTGTTTAAACCTTCACGTATTGATTCGAAGTCGTCCTGACGAGAAAGTTTTCCTGTACGCATTTTCCATGCATCAACGTTTGACTGGGCAGCTAGCATACGGTCAACCAACTGCTGACTACTCATTTCCAAAGAGAAAATACCAACCGGAGTGTTGTGGTTCACTGCTGTTTGTCTAACAATATCCAAAGCCAAGGCAGTTTTTCCCATTGATGGACGAGCAGCTAGGATGATCAAGTCTGACTTCTGGAAACCAGCTAGTTTGTGGTCTATATCCGCAAAACCAGTAGGTATTCCTCGCATAGCTTGGCCGTCAGTATGAAGTCTATCTAGACGATCCCATGCTTCTACCAGTTCATCTTTTAGGGCAACAAATTTGTGTGAAGTGTTAAAGTTTGTAACTTCAAAAAGTTTTTTCTCTGCATTATCTAGCATCTCCTCCAACTCTTTGTTTTCATCGTAACCTAACTGAGAGATATGATCTGACGCGTCGATCAGTTTTCTCATCATGTGTTTCTTTTGAACTATCTGGGCATAGTAGACAATGTTTGCTGATGAAGGAACAACATTAACCAACTCTGTCAGATATGTGTTTCCTCCAACTTGGTCTAACCATCCTTTTTCAGAAAGTCTTGCAGAGACAGAAAGTAAATCGATAGGTGAACGTTTTGTAAAAAGTTCCATCATTGTCTCGTAGATGACACGATGTTTTTCAGAATAAAAAGAATCAAGATTTATTATATCGGCAATGTCAAAAAGTGCTTCCGGTCGTAGCATGATAGAACCGAGGAGAGCCATCTCGGCATCAAGGTTTTGTGGAGGCACACGAAGTCGACTTGAGACCGTTTGAGAGATTATGTTGTTTTGAAACTTTTCTGCCATGCAGTCATTCTATCATGTGGCTGTTTTATACCGCCACTTGCCGAAAGTATATAAACTGTGGAATAGATGTGTTTAGTGAGGCGTGACAGAGGATCCTTCTGTTGTATCTTTAACCTCAAAACCAAGATTTTCTATTTCTTCACGTAATTCATCGCTCTTTGTAAAGTCTTTGTTTGCTCGAGCCAAGTCACGTTCTTTTAGGAGATTTTTAACTTCTTCAGGGACTTCAAAAGTTTCTACTCTATCGAGTTCTAGTCCGAGAACACGATCAAACTCAAGTACTAATTTCTTTTTTTCAATTTGAGGTAAAGTGCCATTTGCAATTTCATGTATAAAAGTAAGTGCAAACGGTAAATCAAGATCATCATTTATATATTTTAAGAAGTTATTCTTATTATTTTGTATTATATCATTAATTTTTTCCTCATCTTTGGTTACTTGCTGTGATTCGGAATTTATTTTTTGTCTAAGTCTTTTGATGGCAATCTCTGCTCCCTCCAAAGCTTCCCAACTAAATTGTAGGGGAGATGAATAGCGTGCGCCAAGAAAAACATATCTTAGTGCGACAGGATCAATACCTTTTTCTTTCAAAGTTTTCAAAGTTATAAAATTGTCACCAGATTTTGCCATTTTCTCGCTACCGTTTTCACCGGCCATGTTTAAGTGAGCATTATGCATCCAGTATTTTGCATACGGATCTCCAGCGCAGACTGACTGAGCTATTTCGTTGTTGTGGTGAACTGGTATGTGATCTATACCCCCAGTGTGAATATCAAACTCTGGTCCTAGATATTTAACAGACATAGCTGAACATTCTATATGCCAACCAGGAAAACCTTTTCCAAAAGGAGCTTCATAACCCAACTCACTGTTGAACTTCCAAACAGCAAAGTCACGAGAGCTTTTCTTTTCTGGGTTTAAGCCGATTCTAGATTCTGTATCATCAGTTTTTTTAATATTTCCCAACTTTCCGTATTCAGGAAACTTACTTGTATCAAAATATATTCCGTCGGATATTGTGTATGTAAAACCTTTTTCGGAAAGTTTAGACACCAAATCTATATCTTCTTTTATATGGTCACTAGCAAAAGGGAAGTATTCTGGTAGTTCTATATTTAGATCAGTCAGGTCTTTTTTGAACTCTTCAAAATAAAAGTCAGCCACTTCTCGCATAGCGTTCAGGTTTAAAGGTTTACCTTCGCGCTTTAACGCTTTTGTCATTTTATCCTCACCGTCGTCGTTATCTGAAGAAAGGTGACCTATATCTGTAACGTTTATAACTTGCTTAACTTTGTATCCATTGTACTCAAACATTCTTCGCAAAGTGTCTGCAAAAACGTAGCTTCGTAGGTTACCAATATGTGCATAGTTGTAAACAGTGGGTCCACAGTTGTACATAGTGACCTCACCCTCCTTTAGAGGTTTAAAAACCTCCTTCTCTCCTGTTAGTGTATTTTGAATACGTATATCCATACTATTGTATTAGTGCAACAATTATACTTATAACAAAAAGTATTGCACCTACCAGAGATAGTCTTTTTATTGTTTCAGTTTGTTTTGCTGTTAAAAGCGAGTTGTCTGTTTCGCGTAATTCTCGCAACATTTCAAGGTTGGATTTTATAGAAGTGTTTATTTTTTGATAGTCCAAAATAATAGCTTGCATTTCGTTACTAAACCTGTCGCCAAAGATTTGTCTCCCTCTCTCACGTAGCGCCTCAAGTATTTCTCGGTGCAGATCAGTTACTCTTTTAAACTCCAACAAAGTTCGGGTGATTTCTGATATGGAAACAACCATCTTTTTTTCCTCTCCTTTAAAAATCTTGTTTGTGATTTGTTCTATGGTGTCTTCTATGTATTCTAGTTCTTCAAAAAGAGAAATATAAAGTCCACGCAAAAGGCCTGTAAAAATAGTGTGGGAATGTTTTGGTGTACTGTCACCTTTGTCTAGTATTTCCTCGACCTCCAACTCTTTGGCGAACTTGTGTAGGGCGTCTATAGTGTCGTACCTCGCAGTGATGATAGCGTCTTGTCCTATAATAAAGTCGATTTCTTGGCTAGCCCCTTCGGAGTGTGTGTGTTTGAAAACAGGGAAGTGGAGAATACAGTATATATAGTGGTCGTGGAACTCGACTCGAGGTTTTGGTGTTGCGGATGTTAGTTCTTTTGCGACAAAAGGATGAATATTGTAGGTGTTCATCATTTCATGGATTTCTTCAGGTGTTCCATGGTCTATATCCACCCAGACTTCAGTACCTCTTTTGTATGTGTTTAACATAGGTCCATTATATCCGAATATAAAATTGACCACAATATAATTTCTTGAGATAATAGCTAGCAGTATGAATGACTTTTTTAAATACCGTACATATGTTTTTATCTCCCTCCTTATTATCGGAGGAGTATTTTTTTGTGGGTACTATTTTGGACAAGTAAAAGTTCTAGAGTCAGCCAAAGTAACTTCTATAATAAACAAAACTGAAGGAGCTCCAAACAACATAGACTTTGCTTCTTTTTGGAAAGCATGGAATCTTATAAATGAAAAATACGTCCCAACAAACGGAACATCAACAGAAGGTAAAATCGACGATCAAGCTCGAGTCTACGGAGCTATCTCTGGCATGGTGGCTTCTCTAGGTGACCCTTATACTACTTTTTTCCCACCAGTAGAATCAAAGAGTTTTAATGAAGCAATAAGTGGCCACGTCGAGGGTGTCGGTATGCAGGTGGATGTGCGTGACGGAGCACTAACTGTTATTTCTCCCGTAAAAGGCTCTCCTGCATACAGAGCCGGTGTAAAGGCAAATGATAAGATTTTGAAAATCGACCAGAGAGATACAAAAGGCATAACAGCAGAGGAGGCAGTAAAACTGATTCGTGGTGAAAAAGGCACTTCGGTTAACCTAACTTTTTCTCGAGTTGGTGTAGCAAGTCCAATCGTTCTTAGTATTGTTCGTGACGTCATAAACATTCCGACGGTTGATACAGAAATAAAAGGCGATGTTTTTATTCTACGACTGTATAGTTTTTCTGCGATATCACCAGATCTGTTCCGTGACGGCTTGCGAGAGTTTGTTGAATCTGGTAAGTCAAAACTAATAGTTGATCTGCGTGGAAATCCAGGTGGTTATATGGAGGCAGCGGTGGATATGGCTTCATGGTTTTTGCCAGCAGGTAAAATAGTAGTTAAACAGGATTTCCGAAAAGAGCAGGATGCACAGATATACAGAAGTAAGGGCTACAACATATTCACTGACAAACTAAAAATGGTCATTTTGATCGACGGTGGTTCAGCCAGTGCATCAGAGATTCTCTCTGGTGCTTTGCACGACCACGGCATCGCCACTCTCGTTGGTACGCAGTCTTTTGGAAAGGGATCTGTTCAGGAACTGGTTGATATAACCGACAGTCCAAAAACATCTCTAAAGGTTACGATAGCAAAATGGTTTACACCAAACGGTATTTCTATTTCACACCAAGGTCTGACTCCAGATGTTGTTGTAAAACTAGATGAGGCTGAATACAAAAAGGGTAACGATACTCAACTAAATAAGGCATTAGAAATCCTTTCAAAATAACCCTCTCGACTCTGACATTTTTTATGTTAGTATATGGTTTATGAAAATAATATTACTTAAAGACATACCAAAAGTTGGTAGAAAATACGATGTAAAAGATGTGGCGGAGGGTTATGCTTTAAATATGCTTATACCACGCGGGTTAGCTCAAGTAGCTACTACTCAAGCTGTGAAAAATGTAGAGGCGATAAAAGCTAACGACCTAACAGAACACAAAATACAAAGTGAGTTGTTGGAAAAAAGTCTAGAAACAATAAAAAGTTTGGTTCTAAATATAAAAGGCAGGGCCAATGAAAAAGGTCATCTATTTGCCGGTATAACAAAAGAAATGCTTATTTCTGAAATACAAAAAGCTACTCGACTAAATCTAAATCCAGAGTTTATAAAACTAGAGAAGCCGTTGAAAGAAGTTGGGGAACATAAAGTAGCCGTGGAAGCTATGCACAAAGGCGCCGAGTTCACAGTTGTGATAGTTGCTGAATAATTTTGCAAAGCTGATTGGTCTCATCTAACAAAAAGCCTCCGACTGGAGGCTTTTTGTTAGATAACGTGGACTATTTTCTTTGTGTGAACCGTGTTGTCGAAATGCATCTTTCTCTTTGTTCCGAACTTTACTGTTCCGGGAATAAGAGCAAAAAGAGTGTGGTCTTTACCCATACCTACGTTTTTACCAGGAAGAACATCAGTTCCTCTCTGTCGGATGATAATAGATCCAGCTTGAGCCTTATCTCCCTCTGTTATTTTGACGCCTAGATACTTTGGATTTGAATCTCGGCCGTTTTTGGTTGTTCCTGCGGATTTCTTATGTGCCATTTTTTTGCTAAAATTAAGTTCTATGAGTATAAATGATTTGCTGGAAAAAGTAAAGCCGTTTTATACGCTATTTTTACTCTCTGTTATAGCCAGTATTTTCTTTGCTTTTGGCCGACTTTCGGCTATAGAAGAGCGACACCAGCCTATAAAAATAGAGTACCTAAACGGCCAACAGACGGCTTCTGGTATAGTAGCCACGACTCCAACAGGTTCAACTCCAACATCTCAAACAGGGGAGGTCATAGGCTCAAAGTCAGGTAAAAAATATTATTTTCCTTGGTGTGGAACTGTAAAAATGATAAAGCCGGAAAATCAAATACACTTTTCATCTATTGATGAGGCAAAAAAGGCTGGCTTCGTGGCTGGTGGAAACTGCAAAGGTTTGAGATAGTGCTAAAAAATGGTATTATTAACAAATGCGTTTCAAACACCTCCTTACATCTCTCAATCTCGGATTCTTTCTAGCATGGCGACAGGTCCGTGGTAGTAGTATAGGCACAACAGCCCTCATAGTTTTTGTTATGACACTGACTTTTCTCAACCTTGTTGTTGTACGTGGAGTTTTGGTCGGACTTATCCAAAGTTCGACGGATTTGTTCAAAGAGAAATACGCCGGTGATATTATTCTTTCGACTCTACCTAAAAAGAGTTATATAGAAAACAGCCCATCGACTATCGAGGTGGTAAAAAATATGCCTTGGACTCGTGTTTATTCTGCGAGATATGTGGAGAGCGGAACGGTTGAGGGGACATATAAAGAGCGAGTTGATTTTACAGAAGACGCGAACATTGCAAGTGGTGTCTTTACTGGCATTGATCCTGTGAAAGAGCAGGAAACAACAGACATAAAGTCTATGCTTATCGCTGGATCGTATCTGACGCCAGAAGATACAGATAGTATTTTGGTTGGAGCGAATATTTTGAAAAAATATCTACCTATTGAAGCTCCGGGACTTTTGCTTTTGGAAAATGTTGATGTTGGTTCGAGAGTTCGAATAAAAATAAATGGAAACCTGAAAGAAGTTACCGTAAAAGGCATCATAAAAGGCAAAGGTGCTTTTGATGACAGAGTCGTAATACTAGACTCTGTGTTACGTCCACTTATAGGAAGAACGGATTATAACGTCGATGAGATAGCAATAAAACTAAAACCGGGCAGTGATCCAAAAGTGGTTAAACAAGCTCTGATATCTGCTGGCGTAGGTGATACAGCTAGAGTTCAGACATCGGAGGAGGCTCTACCAAAGTTTTTGAAAGATATACAAGCGACTTTTGGACTTTTGGGTAACGCTATTGGTTCTATTGGTTTGGTTGTGGCTTCCATTACTATATTTATTGTTATTTATATAAACGCCATAACTCGTAGAAAGTTCATCGGTATTTTGAAAGGTATTGGTATTGATTCAACAGCTATCGAGTTTTCGTATATTTTGCAGTCCATATTTTATGCGACGATGGGTGTTATAGTTGGTCTACTTATTTTGTATGGTTTTCTAGTACCTTATATAGATGCTCATCCGATAAACTTTCCTTTCAGTGATGGAATACTTGTTGCTGAATACTCCAACACACTGATTCGCGCAGGACTTTTGCTTTTAGCGACAATCATTGCTGGTTACATCCCAGCTAGGTTGGTGGTAAAACAGAACACTCTAGATGCCATACTCGGAAGATAAACACAAAAAATATGCAATCTATAATTTCTGTAAAAAATCTAATGAAATCATACAAAAGTGGAGACGCAGAACTTTTTGTTTTGAAAAATCTAGAACTCGAAGTGCCGAGAGGTCAGTTTTTGGCTATTACAGGCAGGTCTGGTTCTGGTAAATCAACTCTTTTATATCAGCTTGGACTTTTGGATAAGCCAAATACGGGCGAGATTATGATCGACGGTACAGATGTTTCCAAACTGGAAAACGGGCATCGCACCAAGTTTCGTTTGAACGAGTTGGGTTATGTTTTTCAGGATTATGCCCTTATTCCAGAACTTACTTCCATGGAAAACGTTTTACTTCCTCTGCTTCAACAAGGTGTTCCGATTTTAGAAGCCAAAAAGAAAGCTCAAATCTCTCTAGAAAAAATAGGTCTTGCTGACAAGATAAACAACACACCAAGCCAACTCTCTGGTGGACAGCAACAACGTGTGGCTATTGCTAGGGCTATCGCCCATAACCCACAGATTATTTTTGCCGACGAACCGACAGCGAACCTCGATACAGAAACATCGGATCAAGTTCTGGAAGCATTTTTATCTTTGCATAAACAAGGTCAGACTATTATTATGGTGACTCACGAAAAAGAATATGCAGAGTTAACAGATAGGGTGGTGCTTCTGTCTGACGGAAAAATTATTTCTGATATATCCAAACACTAACTCTCATTTCGTTATGTTCTATGTATATGTATTAAATAGTATAAAAGATAAGGAATTGTACATAGGTTCCACTGATGACCTTAAACGAAGAATCATAGAACATAACAAAGGCGAGGTTAAGTCGACAAGAAATAAAAAACCATATAAATTAATATATTATGAAGCATATGGATCAGAAGCGGATGCGCGAAGGAGAGAAAAGATGTTAAAGTTAAGAGGTCAGGCTAGATCCCAATTAAAATTAAGACTCAAAGATACACTAGCGCAAAATGAGAGTTAGTGTGTGGATATAATGAAGAAAAAATAAAATGAATACATACATACAAAAAATAAAATCACACTACATAATATCTACGGTCGTTTTGTTGGTCGTGGTTTTTGTTGGTTACAAAATATTTGGTTCAAGTGGCACAAAGGCAGAAACGTTCACAGTAAAGCGCGGTGATGTTATACAAAAAGTTATTGTAAACGGAAACACAAAAGCTGTTCGTAATGTTGATCTGGGTTTTGAAACAAACGGAAGAGTATCCATGTCAGATGTATCAGTCGGGACACGCGTTTATGCTGGCCAGCTTTTGGCTTCTTTGGATAGTAGTGAGGCGCAAGCGTCTTTGCTTCAGGCTAAAGCAAACCTCGATAGTGCGCAGGCTTTGCTGGATGAAATGAAAAAAGGTACTCGGCCAGAAGAGATAGCGATAGCAGAATCAGATGTTACTAACGCAGAAAGTTCAGTTTCATCAAAGATTTTGGATGCTTATACAAAAGCAGATGACGCTGTGCACAACAAGGTGGATCAACTGTTCAGTAACCCTAGAAGTACAAACCCACAGTTCAATCTTATTTTATCTAACCTTCAACTAAAGACTGACATAATAAGCGAGAGGGCAACTATGGATAGTCTTCTTTTGGATTGGAAAAATAGCCTAGGTGATACATCAAAAGACGGAATATTGAAAGTAAAAATAAATCTAACAAAAATTAATTCTTTTGTTGATAAAGTTGCAAGTGCCGTAAATACTCAAACAAGCAATGTAGACCTCCCACAAGCAACTCTCGATGCTTATAGGCTCGCTATATTTACTGCTAGAGATAACATAACAGGTTCCATAAGTAGTATTACAACTGCCGAGTCGGCCCTCATATCTGCTCAAAAAGAATTATCTTTGAAAAAAAGCGGTAATACGCCAGAAGCTATACGTTCTCAAGAAGCTAAAGTAGCCCAGAATGACGCTAGTGTAAAAAATGCTGAAGCTATACTGTCCAAGACCAGATTGTATTCTCCTTTGGTTGGTGTTGTGACAAAACAAGATGCAAAAGTCGGTGAAATCGTCACTCCGGGTAAAGTCGTCATTTCTGTCATCTCTGATAGTGATCTAGAAATAGAGTCTAACGTTTCTGAAGTTAGTATAGGAAAAGTAACTGTTGGTAACGATGTTAGTATTGCGTTTGATGCTTTCCCGGGAGATACGTTTGATGGAAAAGTGACATATATAGAACCAGCAGAGACTATAGTCGACGGAGTAGTAAACTACAAAGTCACAGTAGCGTTCAATAAAAAATATCCACAGATCAGAAGTGGTCTGACATCAAAACTAGAAATAATGACTGGAGTGAAAAAAGATGTTTTGGTTTTGCCACAATACGCTCTTGTATCAAAAAGTGATGGATATTTTGTTTCAAGACAACAAAATGGAAATGCAGTTGAAGTTCCTGTGACAGTTGGGCTACGAGGTCAGGACGGTTTTGTAGAAATATTGTCCGGACTTGTTGAGGGTGATGTCGTAAATATGCCTGCTTCTGTAAAATAACTCGCTTTCATTTTTGGTGGTTTTTTGCTAATGTTTTTTGTATGTCAGAGGAGAAGATACATCATACTATTATATTGTTTTATAAATATACAAACATAGAAGATCCAGAAAAGCTAAAAAAGGATCAGGTGGCTTTGTGTACAAAACTTGGCTTAAAAGGTAGGGTTATTGTGGCAAAAGAGGGGATTAACGCTACTTTAGAAGGAACTGATGAAAATATAGAGAAGTATCTAAAAGAGTATCTTGCCGATCCCAGGTTTTCTGATACTCATATAAAAAGAAGTAACGGAACAGGAGACTCTTTTCCTAAACTTTCCGTAAAAGTTCGCACCGAAATAGTTTCTCTTCATTTGGAAAACGATATTGATCCAAACCAAATAACAGGAGTTCATCTAAAACCAGAAGAGTTAAAACAGTGGTACGAATCTGGCAAGGAGTTTTATATCATCGATATGAGAAACGACTACGAGTTCAAAGTCGGGCGTTTTAAAGATTCGGTATTGATGCCGGTACAAAATTTTCGAGATATTCCAAAAGCCCTTTCTTATATAGAACATCTGAAAGATAAAACCGTTGTGCCTGTTTGTACTGGTGGTGTTAGATGTGAAAAAGCATCAGGACTTTTAGTCCGAGAAGGTTTCAAAGATGTTTACCAGCTGGATGGCGGGATGGTTACATATATGGAAAAGTTTCCAGCTCAAGAGTTCGAAGGATCTCTTTACGTTTTTGATAAAAGGATTTTGGTGAATTTTGATCCAGCCGATAAACACGTTGTTGTTGGGTGCTGTGACAAGTGCCAGTCTCCATCTGAAAGATATGTAAACTGTAAAAATCCACAATGCAACAAACATTTTATATGTTGTGAGTCTTGTAGTGAGGAAGACGGAAGAAGTTTTTGTAGTTTAGAGTGCAGAGAAAAAATCTTGGTGGTATAATATTTGAATGAGTGCATCAGTATTTCTTATTGCATTAGGAGCACCTTTTTTGTGGGCACTAGTTAATCATACTGATAAATATCTAATCAATAGGTTTTTTAGTGGAAGAGCTAATGGTGGTGTAGGTGGGTTAATGATTTTTTCCACTTTTTTTTCAGTTTTACTTTTACCTTTTATTTTTTGGATGGATAGAAATGTTTTCGATATATCGCTATCTGGGGCATCACTACTTGTACTCGCTGGTTTCATTAATGCTTTATCTATTCTTCTATATCTGTATGCTCTTAATGAAGACGAGACAACTAGAGTTGTTCCTTTTATGCAACTTATTCCGGTATTTTCTTTTACGTTCGGTTATTATTTGTTAGGGGAGACTATAACACAATCACAATTATTTGGAGGTTTTATAATAATTTTAGGCTCTAGTTTTCTCGCTATTGGCGGTATACAAAAAGACCAAAAATTATATTTTAAAACTAAAGTAGTGCTGTTGATGGTTCTTCACAGTATTGGTTTTGGTTTATATGGGACCTTATTTAAATTTGTTAGTTTGAAAGAGGGTTTTTGGTCAGGAGCTTTTTGGGAAGCGATTGGGCTCGTATTGGCAGGGTGTTTATTATTCTCTATATCTTCTTACAGAAGAGATTTTCTAAAAATTATAAGAATAAATTCAAGAATCGTTATTGGTGTAAATCTACTAAGTGAGTTGTTAACAATAATAGGTAATTGGTTGACATCTTTTGCAAGTTTAATGACAAAAATAGCTCTGGTTTCACTTGTGGCGGGTTTTCAGCCCGTATTTGTTCTAATATTTGGAATATTAACCACGATATTTTTTCCAGATATTGTAAAAGAAGACATTTCAAAGAGAGATTTATTTCAAAAAGTTTCAGCTATTTTTATTATAATTATTGGGACCACATTACTTTATTGATTTTTTGTATATTTAATTTTTATTTATAATTTTATTTTGATATAATGTACCCTATGTTCCCCAACAAAATAATAAATATAGATAATATATTGACGTTATTATTTTTTATATTTTTTTTAGGAGCTACTTTTTCTAGTTACTATAAATATTTTTATATAAAGGACTATGATTATTTGATTGAGGCAGGATGTGATCCTTTACTTGAGGAATGTTCTTTTCGAGACTGCGAGAAAAATCCTGATATATGTCCACCTAACAATCTTTCTTATTATAAAGAATATTATGTCAAAGCTTATGATTTTCAAAAATGTTCAGATAATTCATGTTCTTATGAATGTTTAAATATGGAGATAGTTTGTAGAGAAGTTCCTTCAGAAAAATAATAAAATTATGGATATAGATATTAATGAGCTAGTTTCTAATAGAAAATCTTTCAATGATCTAGTGTATACACCGTTAGATGATGCCATAGAATTACTGAAACAGCGTCAGCAAGATAGTAGTATAATAATCCCAAAAGATGTTCCAGATTTTCTAGATATAGGAAATAACGCGGTTTTATCCAGACATATTACGACTCCAAATCACGAAAATATAAGGTTTATTGAGATGGTAAGAAAAATCGGTTTCAAACCAATTTTCTGGGAATATAATGACGATTTTTTTGTATCAAATAATAAATTAAAACACGCTTTAGGTAAGATACATATTTTTTTAAATAAAGATGATAACCATGGCATAAACACGAGAAATTTAACAATAGTTGATTTTAATGATTCTAATGGAAAAAAAATGTCAGAATTAAAGACTAGTTGGGGACAATCTTTGGTAGATTTTCATCATGAAATGTTATTAAAAAAATTCCCTGATATTAAAGAGAGTATTTTTGATGCTTCTCAATGGTTTAATAATAATGGAGGAGAATCTGAAAAATATTACAAGTCACTTTTATATCCTTTCATAAAACACGGTATATTATTTGAGAATTTTCTATTGGATAATGAAGAAATGCCTCTTACTAGAAATGTAGTCATTCCAGCCATAAAAGAAATATTTAAAGAAACCGGCTTGAAACCTCTTATTGTAGCTCTTGAGCCCACAGATATAGAGACTGATAAATTTTGGTTATGTCATCCACACGAAACTGAAGAGTTTATAATTAGTAAGCTAAAAAAACTTTCTTAAGTTATAATAATAAAATGGATATTAATACATGTTTAACTTTAAATCCTCCATATGTAACTATTGCTTATTATTCTCATTTAATACCTATTCTAATTTCTTTATTTCTTGGTGTGTTTGTGCTTGTAAAGTCTAAGTTTTCTTATTTATCAAAAATCTTCTTCTTTTTTAATGCTAGTTTCTGTCTCTGGCTTCTGGGTGATGTGGTTACTTGGACTCAGGGTAACTACAATTTAATATCATTTATATGGTCGATGTTGGATTATATAAATATAATTTTCTATCTTTTAGGTGCATATTTTATTGTAGTTTTGGT
This sequence comes from Nitrospira sp., assembly GCA_040079895.1. GTDB lineage: Bacteria > Patescibacteriota > Minisyncoccia > Phycocordibacterales > DATDWN01 > C7867-006. The sequence continues at coordinate 2,577 of JBEBJM010000002.1, read as the reverse complement.
TAAGGGGGATGATGTTAAAGTGTGGCACAAATTAGCTTTTATATCGCTTTCTCTGCCGGCATGGTGGCTAACATTTTCAAATCAATCGATTTCTTCTTTTTACCAACCAGTTTGTGAAGCTTTAAATAATAATATTTTAACTAGTTATAAATTGAATGTAGAGGTTTTTGTAGTTATTTTCATAGTTGCTTTTAGTATTATTCAATTCAAGAGGTCTGTCGATCAGAAGAGGAAACAAATATTAATAGTGTCGTTGGCACTTCTTTTATTTTTTATAGTTTTTAGTGCGACTGAGTATATATCAAGTCAGACGGGTATTTATGAGATAAACTTGTTTAGTTTGTTTATTTTACCGGTATTTCTATTTATGATCATATACTCAATCACAAATCTTTCTGTGTTTAAGACAACTCTTGTTGGTACACAGCTTATTGCTTTTGTAATGATTATATTAGTCGGGTCACAATTTTTCTTTTTAGAAAACACAACAAACCAAGTTCTTACAGTTATAACATTTATACTCTCTTTGTCTTTCGGTGTTTTACTTGTGATGGATGCAAAAAGAGAAATTGCCTTGCGAGAGTCTCTAGAAATCGCTAACGAACAACAGACAACCCTTATTCACTTTATCAGTCATCAGATCAAAGGCTTTTTGGCAAAATCTCGAAATCTGTTCTCTCTCTTTTTGGAAGGGGATTATGGTCCTTTGCCTGAATATCTACGGCAACCTTCGCAGGACGGTTTGGATTCTGGTACTAAAGGAGTTGAAACTGTTATGGAGATTTTGAACGCAGCAAACTTGAAAAAAGGCACAGTAACATACAAATCAGAAAAAATAGATGTAAGAAAAATCCTAGAACCTATAATAAACGATCAAAAGAAAATAGCAGAAGCAAAAGGTTTGAAGTTTGAGACACACATAACCGACAGTGAGAGTTTTGAGATGATCGGTGATTCTGCATACATAACTCATGCCTTGAAAAATCTAGTAGATAACTCTATCAAATATACTTTGAAAGGTGGTATAGATGTTAATTTGGTTAAAAAATACGGCAAGATTTTGTTTTCAGTAAAAGATACTGGTGTCGGTATAGATCCAGAAGATGTTCCACAGTTGTTTACCGAAGGCGTTCGTGGTAAGGATTCAATAAAAGTAAACGTGGATAGTACAGGCTATGGTTTGTATATAGTAAAGAAAATAGTAGAAGGTCACAAAGGTAGGGTGTGGTTTGAGTCTGAAGGTGTAGGAAAAGGAACAACTTTCTTTATCGAACTTCCATCAGCGTAGAGTCTGGGGTAACTTTAAATACTAATTCGGTTTTTAAACTTATAGTTGGACAATGTTTATGTTTCGTTGTAACATTATTCAGTCGCAATGTTCGCGACTGATCGGAGAATGGATGGCATTCGTCGGTGCAAGGAATATCCGTGTTTGTCACAGGGCACTGGTCGAGGCGAACCGTGTCGTGATGGTTGAACTTTTCGGGAAAACGCTCAGAAAGATCAACGATCGTCCACCCAACAACATGGACAAGTATTTCGGTTATTTTTTGCAGGAGGCTGAACAGATTCCTGTACCAAGGAGTCTTCTTCCGAAGCTCACCGAGAAGTTCAACACAAAGGTTGAGTTCTGGAGAGCCCGTGGCATCGTCATGATCATCTTCGGCACCAGCGCCTACTGTTTCATGGTGGCAAAGAAGATTCTTGCCCACTATCAGGATGGTGAGGCCCCGAAGTCGCCACAACGGCGCCCATCGAGTGTCCCGAGAGTTGCAGTTCGTTCCACCAACTACGGCGATATTCCCACAGAGTGCCCGATTTTCCGAGCGGCTCTGCGAGGTCAGATGCCGAGTCGCGGAAGGTCTACACCAGACGGACGATTGTCCACCAGATAGCTCTTTCTCTCGAATCTTCGAACCCCCGTTGCTAGCCATTTTATTGGCCGGTGACGGGGTTCTTCTTTTATAAAAAGAAGTTTGTTACAATAGACAAATGAATAAGAAAATCTTGCTTTCAGGGGTAAAACCAACCGGTCGGCCACATATAGGGAACTATTTTGGTGCGATGAAGCAGTTCGTTGATATGCAAACTGATGAGTATCAGTGTTTTTATATGTTGGCTGATTATCACGGACTGAACTTTATACAAGATGGGACAGAGATGAAACAACAGATTATTGATTTGGCTCTAGACTATCTAGCACTCGGACTCGATCCACAAAAGTCAGTTATTTTCAAACAGTCCGATGTTTCTGATCATACAGAACTAGCATGGATTTTTGACACTATTACGACTATGCCGTATTTACAGCGGGCACATGCATACAAAGACGCCGAAGCGAAAGACAAAGAAATAAGTGTTGGAACTTTTAACTACCCAATGCTCATGGCAGCAGATATTTTGCTCTACGACGCAGACGTTGTGCCGGTTGGTCAGGATCAGAAACAACATGTGGAGTACGCTCGCGACACAGCTCAAAAATTCAACTTCACTTTCAAAAAAGATGTCTTTAAACTACCTCAATCAAAGATTTTAGAAGGTGTCGCTACTGTTCCGGGTACAGATGGTCAAAAGATG
>JBEBJM010000001.1:0-26063 GCA_040079895.1 Nitrospira sp. | reverse complement strand
GTGCCCCACGTTCTCGACTTGGTTGATTTGAGTAGCAAGATCTGGAACTTTCCCGGAGAGTTGTCTGGCGGGGAGAAACAGCGTGTTTCGATCGCTCGGGCTATAGTAAACCAACCAGACGTGGTTATTGCTGACGAGCCTACAGGTAACCTAGACCCACTCAACACTTTTGATATTGTGCAGATTTTGAAAAAAATAAATGATTTAGGTACAACTGTTATTCTAACCACTCACAACAAAGGCGTTATAGACTCACTGAAAAAACGCGTTATAACGATGGAAAAGGGGAGGATTATCCGCGATGATAAGGAAGGTAAGTACGTGATATAACTTCCAGATTTGGCGAGTCTCTCTGTCTAAAATTTTAAAAACATCTTCACCGTACAACGAGTACGCCTCAGATGATTTTCCAAATTTTATACGCGACCTTGTCTCAAATCTGAAAGTTATAAAAATAATGATATAATATAAATATGATCTGGATTAAAATAAAAAGAGTCGCTCGTTCTGGTTTCTATAGTTTTTGGCGAAACCGCTTTGTTTCGCTATCTTCAGTTTTTGTGTTGACAGTAACTCTTTTTGTTATAGGTTCTATTATTTTTTCTGGAGCTATTTTAAAAACAACTTTGGACCAAATCAGAAGCAAAGTAGATATAAACGTCTACTTTGTTAGGGATGCTAGTGAGGACAGTATACTGTCTCTAAAGAAGAGTCTGGAAGCTCTACCAGAAGTCGCTCCTCCTATTGTTTATATTTCCAAAGAAGAGGCTTTGGCAAACTTTAAATCCAGACATCAGAACGACGAGATAACTTTGCAGGCACTAGACGAGCTGGGAGAGAATCCGCTTGGAGCCACACTAAACATAAAAGCCAAAGATCCAGCACAGTACGAGGGTATCGCGCATTTTTTGCAGACAAAAAATACAGTCTCGATAGACGGTAGTAGTATCATAGACAAAGTAAATTATTATCAGAACAAAGACGCCATAGACAGGCTGACAAAAATCATCAGTTCCGCTAGCAGGCTCGGTTTTATACTGACTATTTTCCTAATCATCATATCTATACTTATTACTTTCAACACACTCCGACTGGTTATATTTATGTCACGAGACGAAATATCTGTTATGCGACTGGTCGGGGCTTCGACGAACTACATCAGAGGGCCATTTTTCATCGCTGGGGCTATGTATGGGGCTGTATCAGCTGTATTTACTCTCATACTGTTTTACCCTCTAACAATATGGCTTGGTGGCACGACTGAAAACTTCTTTGTCGGGCTTAACATTTTCCATTACTATACTTCAAATTTTGGACAAATCTTCCTTATTATTGTCGGGTCCGGTGTCGCTATAGGCGCAGTATCCAGTTTCCTTGCTGTAAGAAAGTATCTCAAGGTATAATCAGAATTATCCTATAACTGAACGGTTAATGAAAAAAGAAAAACAGAAATACATATTTGTGGTCGGGGGTGTCATGTCAGGAGTCGGCAAAGGTATAGCTTCATCTTCCATCGGTAAAATACTTCAGTCGAAAGGTTTCAAGGTCAACCCAATAAAGGTTGACCCTTATTTGAATGTAGACGCTGGTACGATGAATCCAACAGAACACGGTGAAGTGTTTGTTTTGGACTCCGGTCTCGAGACGGATCAGGATATGGGCAACTACGAACGCTTTTTAGAGATGGATTTGATTTCAGAAAACTACATGACATCTGGAATGATTTATAAACATGTTATTGAAAAGGAACGCAACTTGGGTTATAGAGGTAAATGCGTTGAGGCCATACCACATATAACAGATGAAATAGTTCGTCGCTGGAAAAAGTCAGCTGAACATCACAAGTCGGACATCTCTCTCATCGAAATAGGTGGAACTATTGGTGACTATCAAAATATTTTGTTTATCGAAGCTGCACGAACTTTGAAAATCCGTCAGCCAGATGATGTTATGTTTATTATGGTGTCATATCTGCCAGTTCCGGGATCGCTTGGTGAGATGAAGACTCGTCCAACACAAAACGCAGTGAGACAGCTAAACTCATACGGTGTTCAACCAGACGTTATTATCGCTCGAGGTCCAGAGGCACTAGATCACAAAAGAAAAGAGAAAATCGCAGTGTCGTGTGCCATAAAACCAGAAAACGTTATTTCTGCGCCAGACATAAAAAGCATATATGACGTACCTCTAAACTTTGAAAGAGACAAAATAAGTTCTGTTATTTTGAAGTCTCTTCACATGAGGACAAAGTCTCACAATGGAGAGTTAGAAGACTGGAAAAAGTTTGTCGACAAAAGACGTAAAGCTAAAAAAGTTTTGAACATAGCTGTTGTCGGTAAATACTTTGATACAGGTGACTACGTTTTGTCAGACGCGTATGTTTCTGTTATTGAAGCGGTAAAGTTTTCTTCATACTGGAAAGACGCAAATACAGAGCTGACTTGGATTAACTCAAAGGACTACGAAAACGGTACAAGAAAAATACAAGAACTTTCACAGTTTGATGGTGTGATAGTCCCGGGAGGTTTTGGTGAGAGTGGTATAGAGGGTGTTATCATGGCCATCGAGTTTGCTCGAAAAAATAAAATACCTTACTTGGGACTTTGCTATGGTATGCAACTGGCTGTTATAGAATACTGTCGAAATGTAATAGGTTGGAAGGATGCAAACACAGCAGAAATAAACGCAAAAGCAGATCATGTTGTTATCGACATAATGCCAGAGCAAAAGAAAAACCTCGAAGCAGGAAACTATGGAGCGACTATGAGACTCGGGGCATACACAGCAGTTTTGAAAGACGGAACTATCGTAAAGTCTGCCTACGGCGCAAAAGAAGTTTCTGAAAGACACAGACATCGATACGAAGTAAACCAGCAGTACATAGAGCAGATAGAAAAAGCCGGTCTAGTTTTCTCTGGCACTTCACCCGACGGCAGACTAATGGAGTTTGTGGAGCTACCAAAAACAGCTCATCCTTTTTTCGTTGGTACCCAAGCCCACCCAGAGTTCAAAGCGAGACCGATGCATCCGCATCCACTTTTTACTGCCTTCGTCGACGCTTGTTTGAAAACTTCAAAATCTAAGTAGCTTATTTTTTTACATTATAATTTCCTTGCCGTGTACTGAGCTTTGCTCTAGTACTGCGGTTGTAAAAAGCCCATTTTTCGGGTATTCTAACTTTATTGCCAGATCGTCTAATGGTAGGATATTAAAATAAGATTCTGGACAAAGCTGGGAGATCGTCTAATGGTAGGACTTATCCCTCTGGAGGATAGTATCTTGGTTCGAGTCCAAGTCTCCCAGCTTTGTCCAGAATATTCATATTGAGCTCTCGCGAAGTGAGCTTGGGATGGGACCCAAGCGCAAGACCTTCTTCAGATATTTTTGAAGCTTGCGAAAAAAATATCGAAAAGGTATACAGCTTCTGTAAGAAGTAATCTTGGTTAGATCTGAATTTAATACTTATGAAAACTTTAAAATTTACATCTGATTTAGCTTCTAAAATTCTCTCTGGAGAAAAAACTTCAACATGGAGACTTTTTGATGATAAGGATTTAAAAACTGGAGATGATTTAGATCTAATTAATTCCCAGACTGGAAAAATTTTTGCTAAGTCTATAATTAATTCAGTAATACAGAAAAAATTTGAAGACCTAGTAGAAGATGACTTCAAAGGTCATCAAAAATATTCTAATGAAAAAGAAATGTACGAAGATTTTCAAAAATACTATAGTATTCCAATCACACCAACCACTCTTTTAAAGATTATTAATTTTGAACTTAGGTAGTTTTCAGATTTTTTAATATAATTTAACCATGCACCCCAACCCAAAAAGAATCTCATTATTTATTCTAGCAGTAACATCCGTCGTGCTATCTAGAACAATGCTCGTGTCTTTAAACGACCCAGAGGGACCAAACCTACTCATTGTTATGGTAATGGCTGGCGTTGTATACGCGCCATCTTGGTTTGTTTATTCCAGATCAAAACAAGGTAGTTTTAGAAATGTTTTAATACCAATGTTAATTCAGTCAGTCTTTGTCACCGGTCTGTATTTTTGTCTAAACTAGCAACCACCACCGAAAATCTGCTAAAATATAACCATGAATCCAGATAATATAAAAAATGAAAAAGTTTGTGCTAAAGGGAGTTGCGAGAGTTGCATGATGCCTTTTGCTAAAGACACAGGAGTTAGAGAAAACGAAAAGTACTGTTCTTTGTGTTTCAAAGACGGTAAACTGTGTTACGAGGGTAATGATTTAAAAGAGTTTCAGAGAATCGCAAAAGATTCTATGATAAAAAGGGGAATAAATCCTATAAAAGCGTGGTTTTTTACAAAAATGATAGCTTATGCCCCGAGGTGGAAGAATAAGTAATTATTAAATTTAATTTAAAAACATGAGTATACTCGCTATATTAGTTTCTGCTTTAGTTTGTTTTATTATCGGTTTTCTATTTCACGGTCCTTTGTTTGGAAAAACATGGATGAGACTTGCCAAAATCACTCCAACTGGAAACGAGAAGCTAAGTGATATGAAGTGGCAAATGTTCTGGAACTATTTTGTAAATGTTGTTTGTGCGGTTTTTATAAACGGCGCGATATGGATAGTGGGCGCGACTTCAATGTTTGGTGATATAACTTGGTACAAAGGTGCGATAATAGCTCTTTGGCTAGGCGTTGGGTTTACTATACCTTGGACATCGATAGACGTTATATGGATGGGTAAGTCATGGAAACTTTGGCTTTTTGATACAGCATCTTTTCTTTTGTGCATGATGTCTATGGGGGCAATATTAGCTGTTTGGAGATAAACCCGCACACTAAATTTGGCATGGTTGCGGGAGTTCTAGTTTTTATTGAGAGATTTTAATAGATATAAAATAATTATAAAAAATATTGCTAACTAATATAGGCAACATTAGAACAATGCCAAAATTAGTGTGCGGATAAACATATGAATAAAATCACACCTTTTCTTTGGTACGAAAAAGACATGAAGGGAATCATTGATTATTACAAGTCGATTTTTCCTGATCTGAAAACAAGTTATGTTGGAGGACTAGAAAATACTCCATCCGGTAATGTAGAAACAGCTACGATAGAAATACTTGGTCAAAAACTCAGCCTAATGACAGCTGGGCCAGAGTTTAAGTTCAATGAGTCAGTTTCTTTTGTTATAAGTTGTGATAACCAAGAAGAGGTTGATTACTACTGGAACGCTTTAACAAAAGAAGGAGAAGAGAGTCAGTGCGGTTGGCTTAAAGACAAGTTCGGCCTGTCTTGGCAGGTTACACCAACAGAGCTTTTTAAACTTTTGGGAGACTCGGACAGACAAAAAGCTGGGAAAGTAACTCAAGCTATGCTCCAAATGAAAAAGATAGATATAGAGAAACTCCGCGAAGCTTATAACAGTTAGTTTCATAGGGCTATATTCTGTAATGTGTTCCTATTCACAAACCACTATCTTTAAATAAAGATATGTTATATAATACAGGGTATTAACCTAATAAATAATAAAAACATGCCAAAAGCGAATTCTGCGTTTATGAAGCCTATGAGTGTCAGTTCTGAACTAGCTGCAGTAGTTGGAGCAGGTCCAATGCCTAGATCAGAAGTTGTAAAGAAACTATGGGTATACATTAAAAAGAACGATCTTCAAGACCCAAAGAACAAACGAAACATTGTTGCTGACGAGGCTCTAAAGAAAGTTTTCGGAGGTAAGTCAGTAGTGAATATGTTTGAGATGACAAAGCTTGTCTCAAAGCACCTTTCTTAGTTTATAGTTCGAGTAAGGCATTCACGTAGTGAGTCGCTGTACCTCCAAAGCTTTTATCTTTTATAAAAGCATTCTCCAAGACAAAAACCTGCTTTCTATAGTAGGTTTTTGTTTTGTTATAAAAAGTTATATATTCTGGTAGAACATCTCCTGTTTCTTGAGCTATTATGACTTTTGTTTTTGAAAGATTTGCTTTGTTTATTTCGTCCACAGATATATCTATCGATCCGTTCGGTCCTTTTGCAAAGTTTCTGTATGACATTACTATTATTTTACTGCCAGCTCTACGGTCTAAAATAGATAACAAATGGTCTATTGTTAAGCCAGTTTTGCCAGCAAAAGAGAATACAGGAGTCTCGTTATCCACTCCATCATAAAACTCGGGGATTGTAACGCTTAGTTCCAAGTCACTTTTATCTAGTTTTGTTACAGTTTGGTTTATAAGTGATACAAAGTTTTTTAGGACCTTGGTTTTATCTTTTTGATATGCCTCTAGTAAATATGGCTCTATATCGTATTGGAAACCACGAAACTTTTCTTTGTGGGTTTTGTTAAAGTTTATTGTGTACTGTAGTATAGCGAAAGCTTTGTACTCGTTTCCTTTTTCTGCCCAGTTTCTCCATCCACACTCGGCATCAACAGTCATACCGTTTTTATGGGCTTCGTTTATAAAATCTACTATATTCTGATCAAACTCTTTTTTCCTTAGCTCTTTTTCTTTACCATCTCCCATAACATAGATATCAAGGTATGAGTCTATGGATAGGTATATGTTTTTTATACCTTCTTTCTTTGCTCCAGATATTATAGACGATCTGTATTTTGGGGTTATGTCCAAAACGGGTGTCCAGAGCCAAGTGCCTCTTTCTGGGCTAGTTGTCCCCACAACACCAGTATTTTTTACAGAGCTCACAGTGTTTGCCAAAAGGTTATCAGTATTAAAAAAAGCAATGTTTCTGAACCTATCGTCTGAAACAATAGCGTTTTGGGTTATGTGTTTGTCTGAGTATTGCACGGGGTAGATGGCCTTTTTGTTCTCAGTTTTTACCACGACAACAGTTTGTTGTTTTATTGCTTTGTTAAGTAAAAAGTATGATGAGAGTCCTATTGTAGAAATAGTTAAAACAGAAAAAGCCATCAAAGCTCTTTTTGGAAAGATAGATTTTTTCCTCCGCATCTTCTAATTATAGCTTAATATTATTCAAATGCTATATTAAATGGATGAAATCTGGGAAAAAACAAAGAGCTGTGTCTATCGGGGTTTTTGATTCTGGCTTTGGCGGGATTAACATACTGCGAAGTATGGTAAAGAAACTACCAGATTATAACTATGTTTATCTCGGGGACACTGCTCGTGTGCCGTATGGTTCGCGGACTGACGAAACTATATATGAGTTTACTCGGCAAGGGATGGATTTTCTTTTTAGTCAGGGTTGTGAAGTTATAGTTATCGCTTGCAACACTGCCTCAGCAACCGCTCTGCGTAAAATACAGCAGGAGTATTTACCCAAAAAGCATCCAAACAAAAAAGTTCTCGGAGTTTTAATACCAGCTGTAGAATCTGCGGGTTTAGAAACAAAAAACAACAGAGTAGGGGTCATAGCCACTGAAACCACAGTTAGATCAAATGCTTTTAAAATTGAGTTAAACAAAATCAATTCAAAAATAAAAGTTTTTCAAAAAGCTTGCCCACTTCTGGTGCCGATAGTTGAGTCTGGGGAAGAAAAATCCAAAACCACAGAAACTATTTTGAGGAATTACCTAACTCCACTTTTAGCTAAAGGCATAGATACTCTAGTTCTAGGATGTACTCACTACGGCATATTAGAAAAAACAATAAAGAAAATAGTTGGTCCAAAAGTTCATGTAGTATCTGGGGCAAAAATAGTTCCAGAAAAACTGAAGTTGTATTTGAAAAATCATGCCGAGATTGAGATTAAAATTAGCAAAGAAAGTTCGGTAGAGTTTTATTCAACGGATCTCAACAACGGTTTCGAGAGACTGGGGGGCAAGTTTTTCGGTTCCAAAATAAAGGCAAACAAAGCCGTGGTTGTTGATAACTATTTGACTATTTTATAATTTGGCGTATGATTTAGGTTTGTAGTCCCTTTAATGGAGGTGAGTCGTGGCTCAAGACGGTGCTATGCCTCGGAGAGTTCTCGTCGATGTGGATCATCGTGGCGGGAACATTGTGGATCAGGCCGATCTCGAGACAGCTTTGTCTTCTGAGATTGGTGTCGTGAAGGTTCGGAGCACGCTGGCGATGGAGGAGAGGACGTTCGGAAGACGCCCACTTGATCAGAGGCCGAACTGCATTGACTGTGGGGGGGAAATCCCCCAAGCGCGTCGCGTGGCATACCCACAAGCAACTACCTGCTTGCTGTGTCAGCGAATTCGAGAAGAATCAAGAAGAAGGTAGACAACAACTCTCCCGCCTCCGCCGTGTCCCAGCACGGCATCAATAGTTTCTATTAGTCCCCAGTTGGGGAAAGCCTTTCGTTCGTCGCTCGTCGTCGTATATCGTCGTCGTCGCCGTCGTTAGGCTTTTTTCTTTACTCAAAAAATAAAATAAATGATACAATATATCTATGTCAAAAGGAGAAACACACAAAAAAGAAAAAAAGAAACCAAAAAAAGTTAGATAGTTAGATTTTTTATATTTTTGTTTTTTAAAATGAGACTACACTCACAATCCAGTTTTGTGCGTCAAGATATTGCTATCATAGCAATGAGTGTTCTTGTGGCTATTATGCTTTCTAAAACAGGTGCCCTAGAAAGCCTCCTCTCTTCTACCGCCAGTCTAAAGTTTGCAGGAAGCTTTATTGCTGGTATGTTTTTTACATCTGTATTTACAACAGCTCCTGCTATAGTGACTTTGGGAGAGATAGCTCATTCCAACTCTCTTATTTTAACAGCCTTTTTTGGAGCTCTCGGTGCAGTGGTTGGTGATGTTATTATTTTTAGGTTTATAGAAGACAGGCTGTCGGAGCATTTGGTTGAGCTCGTAAAACACGAGAGCTGGTGGAAGAGGGTGAGAGCGCTGTTTAAACTAAAATATTTTCGATGGTTCACTTTTCTTTTAGGTGGTTTTATTATATCTTCTCCGCTTCCTGATGAGTTGGGTATTGGGTTGCTTGGTTTTTCGAAAATGAAAATGTCTGTGTTTATCCCAATATCTTTTTTCTTTAACTTTGTCGGTATTGTTTTGATAGGGATAGTAGCTAGAGCAATATAATCTGTTATAATTATTTTTATATGAAACCAGTACCTTTATCTATTGAAGAAATAAGAAAATCTAGAAAGCCTATTAGAAATGTAAATCTTGAGCATAAGGAAAACTTAACAAAACTAAACCGTTTTGCTTTGTGGATTACTAGTCGCATAGGAACTATGGGTTTTTTCTTTGTGATTTTGACTTGGACAGTCTTTTGGCTTGGATGGAACGTACTTGGTCCAGCAGAGCTCCAGTTTGACCCTTATCCGGCTTTTGTTTTTTGGCTTTTCATATCCAACATGATTCAGATATTCCTAATGCCACTCCTTATGATAGGTCAGAACCTACAAGGCAAATACGCTGAAGCTAGAGCAGAGGCTGATTTTGAGGTTAACACAAAAGCCGAGCAGGAGATTGAAACTATCTTGATTCACCTAGAAAACCAAAACGAAATGATGGTTGAGATGCTACAAAAAATAGATAAAAAGTAGAAACTAGTTATTTTTTATCAAGCTCGTTTTCTATCTCATCTATTTTGTTTTCTACTCGGTTTAGAGTTTTTTGCATTCTTTGTAACTGATCTTCTTCGGTCTCTATCTCACCGACAGTTTTTTCTGCTAGTTTTTTATCACCAGAGAGTCCTGAAATAATAAGTCTGTTACCAACAAAAGCAGAAACAAAAATACCAGTTATAAGTAATATTATTGAACCCAATATAACAGAAACTATAGCTCCCATGTTTACGTTATCAGCCAAATGCCATATACCTCTCCAGAACAAAACCACCCCAACTCCTCCTAAAAAGGCGTATAAAATAGGGGATCGGCTAAGTCTAGATCTTACCCTGTCTTCTAATCGATCAAAAAAGTATACCGTTTTCTTTATCATTGTCTGTTTTATATTTTACTAACATTCTTTAATTTAATGTTATAATATTAGCATATATTATGGTTAATGCTAAAAAGGTAATCGTTTGTGACTTGGACGGGACTCTAGCTCCTAGTAAATCCAAACTTTCTCCAGAGATGGCGGAGGTTATATGTAGTCTACTTTTAAAACATATTTTAGTGGTTGTTTCTGGGGGTGCATTTTCACAGTTCGAGAAACAGTTTCTGTCCCAGCTTCACTGTGGACCAGAAGTCTTGAAAAACTTGTATCTTTTCCCAACTATGGGCACAACTTGTTTTGTTTATGACAGTATAGGTAAAGAATGGAAACAGTTATACAACGAGAGTTTGGATGCACAAGAAAGAGAAAACATAACATATGCTTTAAAAGAAGCTGTAGTGCAGTCAGGGTTGGACTTTAATCCAAAAGACATTTACGGAAGTCTTATCGAGGACCGTGGTAGTCAAATAACTTTCTCTGGACGTGGCCAAGAAGCTCCTATACAAATTAAAGAATCTTGGGATCCTGATAAAAGTAAAAGACAGAAAATCGCAGGGTATCTAAAAGACAAAATACCACAGTTTGATATTAGTTTTGGAGGTATGACTTCTATCGACATAACTCGCAAAGGTCTAGATAAGGCCTATGCCATAGGCAAAATAAAAAAGATTTTAGAGGTTACAGACGATGATATTATTTTCGTTGGGGACGCTCTTTATGCTGGTGGAAATGATGCTCCAGTAAAGAAAACAGACGTTGATTATATTCAGGAGGATGGCCCAGATCAAACAATCGATTTTTTGAGACAATATCTGTGATTATTGCTCGCTTGTATTTTGATTCATATGATATAATTATCTTATGAATCCTACTACCATTAAAAAACCATGGGGGTCTTTTATTCGTTTTACAAACAATGAACCTTCCACAGTGAAGATTTTAAATATTAACAAGGGTGAGGAGTTTAGTTTGCAGTATCACACACACAGACAGGAGTTCTGGAGAATAATAAAAGGTAATCCGGAAATTGTAGTGGGGGACAAAACTGAGAACCCAAAAGAGGGAGATGAGTTTACAATAGCGCCAAATACAAAACATAGGATTTCTGCACCGGTAGATGACGTTATGGTTCTTGAAATATCCACAGGTCTGTTTGATGAAGATGATATTGTCCGAATAGAGGATAAATACAACAGAGTCTAATGAAAAAGAAAAAAGTTGTAAAAACAAAAACAGTCAAGAAAAAAGTCGCAAAAAAGAGTGCGGTACAGAAAAAAGTTCCTAGTATTCCTCTTTCTGTTATAGGTGTAGAAGGTGGCGTTTGTATGCTCTCTAGGGTAGATAAAAAGACAACCAGTTCTTTGGTTTTACTTGCCAGTGGAGATGGTTTGGATTTTACACCAGTTCCATCATCCGTTTCTCTAGTTGACTTAAAGGGTCGAAAAGAAAATCTAAAAAATTGTTCCAATTTTTCTATTTCTCGTACTCCAAACGGTTACGTTTTGACTTATTATAAATATCTAAACGCAAAGTCTGGCGCTGTCCTAGTAGTCGCTCGCTCAAAAGATTTACTGGAGTGGAGAGTTATGTCCGAAATAAAAGCCGACGACTCTACCCACTCAACTGTTTTGTATGACAGAGTAAAAGATAAGTTCGAGCTATATCGTGATGGTTTGTTTATAAAACATCAGTCATCAACATCACTTTCTTTGTGGAAAGAAAAACCAACATTACTTTTTACTTCACGAAACGGTCAGTTTGATATGGAAAAAATATCTATAGTTGGTGGAACAGTCACAAACGAGGGTATGGTTTTAATATACGACGCAAGTGTTCAACACGAATCAAAAAGTTTGCTTCAGGTGGGGGCTGTGATAGTCGATGTGAAAAATCCAAAACATATTCTCTGGCGTAGTGGTATGCCTATATGGCAGGGGGTGGTGGAGGCAAAAGAAAAATCTATGCCTATAAAGTCCATAGGTTTTGTGACTTTGGGAAAAAGTTTTCTTATATACTGGATGACAGCAGATTTTAACTTGGTTGTTGCTAAAATCCCAATTTTGTTTAGAGAGGTGGAGGACGCGCGTTTTCATCCGAAAATACTAGAGAGATCAGAGCATAACCCTATTCTGGAGCCTTTGAAACATAACCATTGGGAAAATGAAGGCGCATTTAACCCGTCTGTTGTAGAGGACGATGAGGGCACTATACATCTAGTTTATAGAGCCATAGGGGGCGATGGTGTTTCTCGAGTAGGCTATGCAAAAAGTAAAAACGGCACGCATTTCACAGACAGATCTCCGTACCCTATATATGAACCAGCCAGAGGTTATGGTATGCCGGAGGCGGGAAAAACAATGGGTCCAGAGGCTTATAACCCTTATATCTACGTATCAGGGGGTGGATGGGGTGGGGCAGAAGATCCTCGAATAGTTTTGATAGAAAATACAGTCTATATGATGTACACAGCTTTCGAGGGATGGTGGTCAATGCGCATCGCTATTACATCCATAAGTCTGGACGACTTTAAAGCCGGTAGATGGCTCTGGAAAAGACCTAGACTCATATCATCTCCAGAAAATAGATCAAAAAACTGGCTTCTTTTTCCGGAAAAGATAAACGGCAAATACGCTATACTTCACAGCATTAGTCCAAAAGTTTTAGTGGATTATGTTGACGACATAGATACATTTGACGATATTATTTATAGTCCTAGACCAGAGGGTCCACAACCGGGCAGGAAAAACAGTTGGGACTTTTTACTTAAAGGTTCTGGCCCTCCACCAGTAAAGACAGAAATGGGCTGGCTCCTTTTGTATCACGCTTTGGAAAAATCTGATACAGGTAAATACAGGCTTGGAGCGATGGTTCTAGATAAAAACGATCCAACAAAAGTCCTGCATCGTTCTGCTCACCCTATACTTTCTCCTGATATGCATTATGAAAACGATGGAAAACCAGGCGTCGTTTATGCTTCTGGCGCAATAATACGCGGTGATGATTTATATGTATACTATGGAGGTGGTGATAAGGTGGTATGTGTCGCAAAAACACCAATAAAACAATTATTAAAATATCTAAAAACTGGTGATTTAAAGGAGTATCAGTTAAAGGAGGTGTAATAAAACCACGGTGATTTTATGTCAGAAAATATAGACGTCCAGAAATCTCAGTTGCACAGAATTTTTCAGATGGTTATCCTGAACGACTTTGGTCTTGGTTTTGTTAATATATTTATTCCGGTTTTTTTACTTAAACTTGGATATTCGGTACCCATGGTAATGCTGTGGTCTTTTATACTAGATTTGTCATTTTTATTGGTGATGTTCGTCACTATTTATTGTTCAAATAGAATAGGATTGGTTCACTGTTTACAAATTAGGTTTATATTACTAATCTCAAATCTTTGGTTGATGACTATTCTTCCAACGCACCATTTCTTATTTTTTATAATTCCAGTGCTTATGGGTTCGGATGCAGCATTTTATTTTATTCCTCGAAACATCCTATTTTTAAGGAATACAGATAAAAATAGTATGGGGAGATCTTTTAGTAAGCTGTCTAGCTATCCCAAATTACTTACAATACTTTGCCCAGTTATTGGGGCTTTTATCATAAGCAAACTCGGATTCCCGACCTTGTTCATTATGTCCATGTTCCTAGTTTTTTTGGCTTCAGTTCCTTTGTGGCCACTAAGGTCAGAAAAAACAAATTTTATTTTTACCAAGGATTCAATGTTAACAGTCTGGCGCAGATCAAAGAGTTTTTTTCTACCGGAGATTATTAGTAGTTTTGCTGAAGGTGGCGGGGGAATCTTAGTTATTTTTATCTACATAAACTTATTAAGTGTTGCTCAAATAGGAATAATAGGGTCTCTGATTGCTGTTACGGGTATTTTTTTCACGTTAACTTTGGGTAAACTGACGGACAAGTGGAATTGGCAGAAATTAATGAGAATTGGAGCTGTGGCTGTGAGTATGGTGTGGGTTTACTCTTTTTATGTTGGTCAGTTTATGTCTAGCCCGTGGTTGTTTTACCTAGCCATAGTATTACTGACTTTATCAGTAAAAATCTTTCTTGTTCCTTACCAATCAGCTCTTTTTAATAGCGGTCGCTATGATGATGCTCAGTTTCTAGTACTTCGGGAGATACCAAATGTCTCTGGTCGGTTGATTCTGTATGTTGTTGTGGCACTTCTTTACACGCATTTACCGTTTGTATTTCTGCTCTCTGCGCTTCTGTTTATATACTTTTGGTTTTTAGATTTAGGTAAGCTTGCACCCTCACCAGTAACCGTCTAAACTAAATAAATAATATGAAAAAAAATAAATATATTCAGCATTCAGGAAAAGTAATTGAGAAAGATAATAATTTCGCACATGTAATGGCGATTACCTTAGACCCTAGGACAAATTATAGAGATGGAGTAGTTCGTTGTATAACAAGTCGTTCAGGAGATATATCAATAAAAGGTAATATTGACAGGAGTGAACTTCATAAAATTACAGGTGAATCATTAGATGATTTTAAAATAGGAGAGAGATTAAAAATAAAAAATGAAGAGGATATAATTAGCAGACTTATTGGAGAAAATGGGGAAATATTAGGGTTAGAAGACCCTGACATTTGGATAGATGATATAACAGGTTTATTGCATCTGTATTTTACAATTCCAGTAATACATTTTGGTAAAGATATGAATAAAGTTGGTAAAACTATGGTGCATCTGGGTCACGCTGTGGGAAAGGATATTGATTCTCTAGAAATGACAGAACCAGTGTTGATTGGTAGTTATAGTAATAGTGCCAAAGAGGTTTCGATCGCCCCATTAAATAGTAAAGGTTTTCGTTATAATTTGATTGAGTCTAGAGATAGAAAAACTGATACAACATATTCTGTTATTAAAGTTGCTGTTGTTAAAGATATGGGTAGTAATTGGGAGTATGGAGAAATAGCTTTTCATCCAGCAGATCATGATTTACCTTGGATAGCAGGACATGCATCCCCTGGCCCGCTTTTTTCTAAAAACTTTATTGATGTTGGTGAAGGAAAATTATTGGGTGTAATAAATGGTTGTGAAGCTAATCATAAAAGTGACGATAAAACAAAGTATGGAGATTTTTCTATAGGACTTTATATATACGATTATGAAAAGGGTAAAATTAATTGGGTTTCTCCAGAACCTTTTATACAAGATAGTGAAGCAGGAAAAGATGGTGGACGAGCAATTACATTTGCAAGTCAGTTCGTCGAAACTGGAAAAGGTATGGGTATTTTATATGCTCACATAGATGATTCATTTGTCCGAGCGTATACTTTAATAGCGGAAGATATAAAAGCTTTTCTAGATTTATGATAAAATAAAACTATGTTCGTCGTAAAACGCTCAAAAAGTAATCCGATACTTTCTCCAATCAAAGAACATTCGTTCGAAAACTTTTCTACTTTCAATGCAAATCCAATAGTCGTTGGGAAAAATATACATCTACTATATCGCGCACAGTCACTACCAGAGACTTTTGAAAATAACCACTTTTCTCTTTCTGTTATAGGTCAGGCTGTTAGTTCGGACGGTATAAACTTTAAAAAACGTGAAGTTTTCATAAAGCCAGAACATATTTGGGAGAGGTTTGGACTAGAGGATCCCAGAGTAACAAAAATCGATGGTAAGTATTTTATTTTTTATACAGCACTTTCAGTTTTTCCTTTTGGCGGAAGTGGTATAAAAGTAGGTCTGGCTATAAGTCGCGATATGAAAACAATATCCGAAAAGCACCTCATCACCCCTTTCAATGCGAAAGCCATGATGCTTTTTCCAGAAAAAATAGATGGTAAATACGTCGCTATGCTCGCTGTTGATACAGACGATGGTCATTTGGCCAAAATCGGCATAGCCGAGTTCAAAAAAATAGAGGATATGTGGAGTCTAAAGTATTGGGAAAAATGGTACAAAGAAATAGATAAACACACTCTGCATATTCCTAGGTTGGAGCAGGATCAGGTAGAAGTCGGTGCTGTTCCTATAAAAACAAAAGAAGGTTGGCTTTTCGTCTACTCACACATCCGTGATTATTTTACAAATAACAAAGTCTTCGGTATTCGTGCGCTTCTTTTGGATTTGAAAGACCCAAGAAAAATAGCAGGGAAGACCCGAGGCTCTCTGCTCATCCCAGAGGAGTCATACGAGAAATACGGTCAGGTTACAAACACTATTTTTCCAAGCGGGGCTTTAATAAGAAAAGATAAACTAGTTATATACTACGGAGCGACAGATACAACAACAGCAGTTGCAGAGGTTCCTTTAAAACCGCTGTTGTTGAGCATGAAAATCCCACCCATTGAGGATGGTTTTAAACGACTGACAGAGGGGCCTTTACTGGTAGCACAGCCAGCTATACCGTGGGAGTCAAAAGCCATTTTCAACCCAGCAGCTATTTTTTTGGGTGGCAAAACTCATATTTTATACAGGGCGATGGGACAGGACAATACTTCTGTCATAGGATACGCAGAGAGCAAAGATGGAACAACCATAACATATCAATCTCCAAAACCAATTTTTACACCCAAAGAATCTTTTGAAGAAAAAAGAATACCAAACGGTAACTCTGGTTGCGAGGATCCTCGCCTGACCCAAATAGGTAACACTATATATATGTGTTATGTGGCATATAACGGCATGACCCCGCCATCGGCTGCGATGACGTCCATCTCGGAGAAAGATTTTCTAGCAAGAAAATGGAATTGGAAAAAACCGGTTTTGGTTACGAGGGATGGAGTTGATGATAAAGACGCCTGTCTTCATCCAGAAAAAGTAAATGGAAAGTATATGTTGTTTCATAGAGTGGACAACAAAATCTGTGTTGATTTTGGCGATACACCGAGTTTCAAAGAGAGGAATAATTTTAGAAATATAGTTTTACTTTCTCCTCGTCATGGTATGTGGGATTCAAAAAAAGTAGGTATTTCTTCTCCACCTATCAAAACATCTAAAGGCTGGTTACTTTTGTATCATGGTGTTTCTGATGACGCAGTTTATAGAGTTGGAGCAGTTTTACTTGATTTGAAAGACCCAACAAATGTTTTATCTCGAACAACAGATTACATATTTGAGCCACTTTTACCATACGAAACAAAAGGTATATTCAACTGTGTCGTTTTTCCTTGTGGTGCGGTGGTTAGGGGAGACAAAATATATATGTACTACGGTGGCGGAGACGATGTTATAGATGTGGCTTACATAAACCTCAAAGATCTTTTGGGTGCTCTAAAATAGTATATTTATTTTGTATCTTTCAAAGCTAAACTAAAATGTGTGCCGAGAATCATAATAGATCCTATTATGATGAAAATATATTGGAAGGGGATGAATTGAAAAGTTAGTGTAGCCAAAAGAGGTGCCACGATAAACGACACTGGACGGCTTACTCTGAAAAAACTAATAACGTCGGTTTTCTCTTTGTTTACTTGTTTGAAAAAATAACTTTCGTTTGAAACCTCGACGACACTCGCACCTATACGAGTTACAAAAAGAATCACTGCCCAGAGCCAGAAGTCCTTTGTGGTGATAAAACTGATAATAAGAGTAGATATTCCCATAATAATAAAACCTATTGTTAGAAACTCCTTTTCTCCGTATTTCATATCAGCCAACTCTCCGACAGGTACTTCAAAGAATACAAAAGGCAAAAGCATTATAGTGAAAATCAGTCCTATCTCGTGCCATGAAAAGCCTATGTATTTTTCCAAATATATAGGTGTGTATATAACCATATATGCGTAGAAAAGCTGGAGCAAAAACTGCGAGACAAATATGTTGTAGAGATCTTTATTTCTAACATATTCTGATAAAGTTTCTTTGACTTTTATGTGGTGTATTTTTGCTGTTTCTATAAAACGGAACTTTTTTACTAGGTTCCATAAAGGAAGCATAAACAAAGCTGATGCTATGTAGATATAGTAGTAGTGACTGTCGGTGAGTATAAACGACAGTAGTACTGGTGCCAAAACTATAGTCATATTTGTTATTGTCAGATAAGTCGCTCGCACGCTCCCGGTTGTCGACGTATCCGCAGAGACGTTTTCTATAAAGACGTCCATATTGAAAAGGACAAGAGATATGGATATTAGGTGTATTAGAAAATATAGACCAGCTAGAAAAGATGAGTAGGCTAACGCCATTCCAACTGTAGAAACAAACTCTAACAAAATAACAGAAAGGGCAAAGTTAAAACTACCTATTTTTTCTAGTATTTTTGAGGCGTTTAGGAGTAGTACTGTGTCTATAATAGATCCAATAATATATAGCGCCGAGACCTGTGTTTCAGTGAAGAAACCATTCAAAAAAGAAGAGTTAATATAGATCACTAAAGCATAGTGAAAAGATATAAAGACGTTAGATAGGAAAAGAGTGTTTAGAAGTTTACTTTGCTTGAAAGGGAATAGTATTCGATCCATGCACTATATTGTAGCGCAAAAATAAAATAGAACGAAATCTTTTCCTAAAATATATGAGGAGATTAGACTTTGTGTCGCGAATATTTACACTCCCAAGATTACAGGAATAACCATTGGTTTTTTTGCTGTTTTTTGGAACAAGAATCTTCCAACGTTGTCAGAGAGGTTTGCTTTTACGAAATCAAAGTTGATAGGGTTCATACCGTGAGTAGTATCTTCTACAGTTTTCTTTATAACCATTCTGGCTTGTGTTAGTAGGTCTTGTGATTCTCGAACGTAGACGAATCCTCGAGCAATAATGTCTGGGGATTTTTTTAGCTTACCAGTTTTTGCGTTCACACTAACTACGATAACGAAAATACCGTCTTGAGCTAGCATTTTTCTGTCTCTTATAACCATCTCTTGAACGTCACCGACAGAGAAACCGTCTACCATCATTATGTTACTAGGAGCTTCTTCTTTTAGTCGAACAAATTTTTTACCTTCATCTTGTATTTCCAAAATAGAGCCGTTGTCTGGAACGATTATGTTCTCTTTTGGCATACCCAAAGATAGAGCTAGGTCTTCATGAACACGGAGCATATAGTGGGTTCCGTGTATTGGCACAAAGAACTTTGCACCTATTTTTTTATGTAGCCACTCCAACTCTCCGCGGTTTCCGTGACCTGTTGAGTGGATGTAAACGTCAGATGTTCGGTAGTGGATTATTTTTGCTCCTTGTCTAGCGATGTTATCTTTTAGTTTTTGAACAGCTCTTTCGTTTCCAGGAACGATAGACGCAGAGAGTAGTATTGTATCTCTAGGTGTTATTTTGAAGTATTTATGTGTCTTGTTAGACATTCTCATAAGAGCTGCAAAAGCATCTCCTTGGGCACCCGTTGCGATAACAATGATTCTATCTGGGGCATAGTTTTCCATCTCGGCTGTTGTGATGATTGTTTCAGGTTTTACCTTTAACATTCCCATATTGAGAACGATATCAATATTGGTTTTCATACTACGTCCTTCCACTACGATTTTTTTACCGTATTTTTCTGCAATCATTATGATTTTCATCACACGTTCTAGTTGAGAAGCGAAAGTTCCTATAACAAGTCTTCCTTTTGTGTTTTTGATTATGTTATCGAGGTTTTCGTGCACGACTCTTTCTGGTGTAGAAAAGCCAGGGTTATCTACGTTCGTTGAGTCCATAAGTAGACAAAGGACATTTTCATTTTTAAACTTATCAAACTCTTTTTCCTCCGCTTCTGTAGGTATCTCGTCTATGTGATCAAGTTTTATATCTCCCGGTGTAACTATAGATCCATAAGGTGTATCGATAATAACCCCCATAGAATCAGGTATAGTGTGTGTAACATTAAAGAATCTCACTCGGAGTTTTCCTAGAGTTATCGTGTCTTCTTTTTCTATAACTTTTATGTCGAGAGCTGGCATATGAGGGAACTCCTCTTGTCTCTTCTTAACCATTACAGACGAAAGAGCTCTTGTGTATAGAGGTGGGTTACCAATACGATCCATAATATAAGGTATGCCTCCTATGTGGTCCAAGTGTCCGTGGGTTATTATTACACCTCTGACTTTGTCTTTTCTATCTTCTAGGTATTTTGTGTTCGGAAGAATATAGTCGATTCCAGGTGTATCGTCATCTTTAAACATGAAACCCATATCTATAACGATGATATCGTCTTTGTACTCTATCATTGTCATATTTCTTCCAACCTCCTCAACTCCACCCAAAGGTATGATGCGGATGTTGTCTCCAACAGGTGGTATAACGTCATGTTTTTTGACAGTACGAAGAGGGGCTTCTCTGTGTGAGAATGGTCTCTTTGGGAACTGGCGTCTTGAGTGAGACACGTGATCTCTGCCAGTTGTATTTGCGTGTTCTGTTGTTTGTTTAGTTGATTCTTCCATGTTTTTAATTTTAATGTTTAATTTTTTCCTTTAAATATTTTCCATACGTTATTTGTTTCTATATACCAATCCTTTACATCATTGAACCTTTCACCGGGTGTCGTCAGTACTCCTAGATTTACATTGTGAACTTTTTTAGGAACGATATATATAAAGTATGGTGAGTATGTGAACACCGCTGGAGTATCGTTTTTTATTTCTTTATCAAAGTTTTCAATGTATTTCTTCTGCTCATCTTTGTCTGTTGTCTTTCTTATGTTTTCTAGAATCCTGTCTACTTTTATGTTTGTGTACATAGCTATGTTTAGTCCGGGAGTGTTTCTTTGAGATGAATGCCAGAATGGATACAAGTCTAGATCTTTTCCGACAACCTCTCCAAACAGTAGGGCATCGTATTTTCTTGGGCGTATAATGTTTTGGTTTAAATCTCCGATCTCAAATATTTTCACATCAACCCTTGCCCCTAAAGCTTCCCATTGTTTTTTCAAAAGCATAGCGGCTTCTTTTAACTCTGGGGCGTCTCCGGTCGAGATGGAGAACGCCAGTGTGGCAGTGCTCTTTTTATCTTTCTTTTGTAGTACACCATCAGCGTTTGCTTTCCATCCGTTTTTAGATAGTAGAGCCTTTGCTTCTTCTAGGCGACTAGTCTTTACAGATTTGTTTTCTAGAACAGTTTCTTTTGGAACTGGACTATCTATTATTTGTCCCATTCCGCCGATAACGTTATCTATTATTGCTTGCTTATCAGTTGCCATATCCAGAGCTTGGCGAACCTCTTTGTATACTAGTGATGGGGCTACGTTTTGGTTGAAAAATACCCCGAATATTCTAGGTAGAGGCGAAAGGATTATTTGGTCATCTTTTATTTTGAGTTCTGGTAACTGTTTTGGTGAAATACTATGCAGACTTTCTACATCTCCTTTTTTGTAAGCATCAGTTAGGTCTTTTTCGTTTTGATATGTTTTTATGATCAGGTTTGTGATGTACGGTTCTCCGAGGGCATATTTGTTGTATGCTTTTAGGGTGTATTGTGAAGGCAGACCACTTCCTGTGTATGATATGTTGTCCACTTTGTATTCTCCAGAGCCAACAGGTTTTGTGTTGTACTGGCTAAAAGGGAACTCTTCGATACTAGCTGATTTCCAGATGTGTTTAGGTAGTATGCCGAGAGTCATATTTTGTATAAAAGGTGAGTATGGTTGCTTTAGTGTAAAAGAAACTCTTCTTTCATCTATCCTCTCAACTTTTACTCCGTCCCAGTTCGCTTTACGTGGACTTTTTAGATCCGGGTCTTGAGCTTTTTCTATTGTGAACACAATATCGTCAGCTGTTATTTTTGTTCCATCGTGAAAATATATTTTATCTTTTAGTACAAAAGTATATGTTAAGTTGTCTCCTGATATGAAATAAGATTCTGCGAGATCTGTTACCAGCTCTCCATCACGGTTTTCTTTTAGGAGACCAGAGTATACAAGCGAAGATAAATCTTTGTCTGTATCACTGGATGCCAATATCGGGTTTATAAAACGAGGAGAACCTATAACACCTTCAGTCAAAGTTCCTCCATAATCCGGCACCTCTACCATAAAAGCTTTGTTTAGTTGGTACAACAAAGTAACTCCACTCAAAGCGAAGATTGTTACAAAAGAGAAAAATAGTACTTTTTCGGTCAGAGAGAAAGCGTCTATTATTTTTATAAGCTTATCCGAATACGGAACTCTCCATTTTTTGATTTTTTGATTTATTTGTTCTTGGTTCACAGGAATAAAATATGTTTATTTTTAATGAAAAATTATGAAAACTTTTAAAAGTTTCAAATATAGATGCAGTTCGCGGAGCAAGATTTTTTGGTGACCAAGCTGTACAAGAGTACTGCGCGTGGAGCCAAAAAATTGAAGCGACAAAGAAATGCGCTATATTTGGAAGTTTTATATTAGGAGTAGACTGAAAGAGGTCACGGCAAACAATACTGCTATTATAATAGTAGCAATAAAAATTGTTTTTTCCGCACCTCGTTTTGTGTGGTAGCCAGATGAGAAAGCGTCACCGCCTCCAAATGCTCCACCCAAACCTGCCTCGGATTGCTGTAGTAGTACGCCTAAAATAAGGAGTATAGACAATACAATCTGAATATATGGGATACTTTCAGTAATACTCATGATGGTGTCCATATTACCAGAAACCAGATAAATAGCAACCCACGTATTGTTGACGGTTTACCGATACGTAACTATAATATCGCCATCCAAGTATTTTTTATTAGTTTAATGTAGTATACGCATATGAAAAAGACCAATAAAAAACCTACAAAAAAAGTAACGAAGTCACCAAAAAAGAAGAATACTGTGGTGGCTAAAAAAGTCACAACCGTTTCGGATTCAAAGATACAACCTTTGGGTAACAGAGTTCTCATAAAACCTTTTACAAAAGAGGAGCTTACACCAAAAAACTCTTTCGGTATCATATTGCCTGATTCTGGGAAAGAAAAGTCAGAGCAGGGTATGGTTTTAGCTGTTGGTTCTGGAGAGTGTCGTGACGGTAAGCTAGTTCCTGTTTCTGTAAAAGTTGGCGACAGAGTCGCTTTCTCAAAGTATGGTTATGAGGATATAAATATAGATGGCCAAGAGCTTTTCCTGATAAAAGAAGAAAATATTTTAGCAATTTTAAGATAATATGTTTAAATCTCTTTCTCCTCATAATTTTTTCTAGTAACAGAATAATTTTGTGCTCAAAATTTTCTTTCCGCTCACCTTTTCACAGGTTCCGCAGATACTAGAAAAAAATATGACTCGACGAGATTTACTTTCAACTTTACAAATTTTATAACTTACATTTATGTCAAAACAAATCTTATTTAGTGAAGATGCGAGAAAAGCTTTGAAGCGTGGAGTAGATACGGTGGCAAACGTCGTCAAAGTAACAATAGGTCCGAAAGGTCGCAACGTTGTTTTGGACAGAGGTTTTGGCGGTCCGACTATCACAAACGACGGTGTTTCCATAGCAAAAGAAATAATTTTGAAAGATAAGTTTGAAAACATGGGGGCTGAGATTATAAAAGAAGTCGCGAGTAAAACAAACGATGTGGCTGGTGACGGTACCACAACATCTGTTGTCTTGGCGCAGGCTATCCTATCAGAGGGTATGAGGCACACAAACATGGGCCTGTCTGTTCTAGGTGTTAGATCGGGTATGGAGTCAGCAACAGCGGATGTTGTCGATGCTCTAAAGGCCATGGCAAAAACTATTAGTACAAAAGACGAGATAAGACAGGTGGCAACAGTTTCCGCAGAGTCAGAAGAAATAGGAAAAATAATCGCAGATACAATAGAGAAAGTTGGAAAAGACGGAGTGGTTACAGTAGAAGAGTCTCCTACTTTTGGTGTTGATTCAGAAGTGGTTGACGGTCTTGAGTTTGATAAGGGATATATTTCTGCGTATATGATAACAAATCCAGATCGTATGGAGGCAGAGTATAAAGATACCCCAGTTTTGGTCACAGACAAAAAAATATCTGCTATAAAAGATATATTGCCTTTGCTCGAAAAAGTAGCTGGTACTGGTAAAAAAGAACTGGTTATTATCGCAGACGATGTAGACGGTGAAGCTCTTACTACTTTTGTCATAAACAAACTTCGAGGGGGTTTCAACATATTGGCTATAAAAGCTCCAGGATATGGTGATAGAAAGAAAGAAGAGTTAGCAGATATTGCTGTAGTTTTAGGTGCAGTTGTTGTTTCAGATGATTTTGGTTTAAGTTTGGACGCTATAGAACTAGATGTCTTAGGAAGAGCAAGTCGAGTTGTGTCTACAAAAGACTCAACTATTATTGTTGGTGGAAAAGGAAAAAGAGAACTTATCTCTGCGAGAGTAAGAACCCTTAAAAAACAAAAAGAAGAAACAAAGTCAAAATTTGATATTGAGAAGATTGAAAAAAGAATAGCAAAACTAACTGGTGGCGTAGCAGTGATAAAAGTGGGTAGTGCAACAGAAACAGAAATGAAATATCTAAAGTTGAAAATCGAGGATGCAGTGAACGCCACAAAGGCCGCTATCGCCGAAGGTATTGTGGTAGGAGGTGGGGTTGCTTTGGTTAAAGCTTCTGAAAAAGTTAGAGTAGTTTTTTCTAAAAAAGATAACACTCCAGAGTTCAAAGCTGGCTACGAAATCATATTAAACGCTTGTGAGGAGCCACTGAGACAGATAGCTGTTAATAGTGGAAAAGGTGACGGCTCTATAGTTATTGAACACGTAAAAAATGTTAAAGGTAACGGTGGATATGACGCATTGAAAGATGAAATGGTGCCAGATATGTTTGTCGCTGGCATCATAGACCCAGTCAAAGTGACTCGTACCGGACTTCAGAACGCATCTAGTGCGGGAGCTATACTTTTAACTACAGAGGTAGCTGTGGCAGAGGAACCAAAGGAGGGAAAAACTGGTCCGTCTGATATGGGTGGAATGGGGTACTAGTTGTGATATAATTCGTTCATTATTCAATATTCATTATTCTTAATTCATTATAAAAATGTTAGAAGAAAAAAACTTTTTCCAGAGAAATATAAAAATGCTAGTTGTTTTGGGTGTTATCGTACTAGTTGTACTTTGGGGTGTTTCAAAATACAACACTTTTGTAAAACAGGGTGAAGCTATAACAGCTCAATGGGCACAAGTAGATAACCAACTACAACGACGTTTTGATTTGATACCAAATGTTGTTGAAACAGTAAAAGGTGTAGCAAAACAAGAACAAGACGTGTTCGGAGCGATAGCAGAAGCTCGCACAAGATACTCTGGAGCTCTAACTCCTGATGAAAAAGCAAAAGCTGCAACACAAGTTGAGGGTGCTCTCGGACGCCTTTTGGTTATTGCGGAGAACTACCCAGTATTGCAGTCTTCTGGTGCATATAGGGATTTGATCGTGTCACTAGAGGGAACAGAAAACCGCTTGGCTGTTGAGAGAATGAAATACAACGACCTGGTTCGTGTGTTTGATACAAACGTCAAAACATTTCCAACTTCTCTAGTCGCAAAGATTTTCGGTGTAGAAGCTCGTGAATACTTTAACGTACCAGAGACAGCAAAGGCTACTCCAAAAGTTGATTTCACTAACTAGAACTTTTTATGCAAAAACTTTTTGCATTATTTAGTTTTCTATTTTTTCCTGCTCTTGTTTTAGCTTTTGTTGTACCAGCAAAACCAACAGGTTTTGTTCAGGACTATGCCGGTATGCTTTCTCCAGCACAAATAAACCAACTGGAGACAAAACTTGAAGCTTTTGAAAAAAATAGTACGAATGAGATCGCTGTTGTGACCGTGCCATCGCTTGATGGTGATACTGTCGAAAATGTCGCTCAAGATATTTTTACAAAGTGGGGAATAGGAAAAGCAGGTAAAAATAACGGTGTTTTACTTCTTGTATCTCTATCAGACAGAAAAACCAGAATACATACAGGCTACGGTGTAGAGGGTGACCTAACTGATATAGCGACATCATATATACAGAGCGATGTTATTACTCCAGCTTTTCGTTCGGGAGATTATTATGGCGGTATAAACAGTGCGGTAGATAAAATGATACAGGCGCTAGGTGGGCAAAACGTGGTTCCAGAAAATGGTTCACAAACAAAAAGTAACACCAACTGGGAGTTCGTCTTCTGGTTTGTTATTGTGGCTTTTCAAGTAGTTCTTTCTGCTTTGGCTAGATCAAAATCTTGGTGGGGCGGTGGCGTTGTCGGTGGAGTTGCAGGAATACTGATCTGGCATTTTTTCGTTAGTTCTGTGTTGGTGGCTATACCTTCTGTAGTTCTTTTGGTTC